>JAFYKS010000103.1 GCA_017537495.1 Bacillota bacterium
GAGCCAGGTCACCGGCTCCTTGTCCTGAATCTCCCGGATGAGCCCGAGAATCTGTGATTCGCTTTCAGGGTCCATATTGGACAGTGTCTCGTCCATCATGATAAATTTCGGCTTGAAGATGATGGCCCGCAGGAATGACAGTTTCTGACGCTCCCCGCTGGACAGGCTCCGTGCATACTGATTCTTCATGGGCAGCAGACCCACCCTGTCTAAAAGGCGGTCAATCTCTTCTGCCAATTCCGATGTTTTCGGGTCAATTCCACGCAGTTTCAGCGGGTACACCAGGTTTTCGTATACACTTCCATGGAGCAGATATGGCCGCTGGCTCATGAGAGTAACGTCCTGCATGGTCAGCCCTTCATAATCAATGCAGCCTGTCTCCGGCGTCATGATCCCCATGATGGTTTTCAGCAAAATCGTTTTCCCCGATCCGTTGTGGCCTGTAATGCCGTGGATTTTGCCGGGAGTAAATTCAGCAGACGGAACGGACAGGCTGAATCCGCCCGCACTTACTTTTAGATCAGTAATTTTCATGTCCGTCCTCCTCTCTCCTTAAAGCATCTCCCAGCCACTGGACGATAAAGGCCATCACAAGCAGCACCACCCCCAGCGCAATCCCTTCGGTGAAGATTCCCTGACTCTTCAGCAATGAAATGGCGGTGGTCATGGTACGGGTACGGCCCTTGATGTTACCGCCCACCAGCATGACACTGCCCACCTCACTGATGGAGCGTCCGAAGGCAGTCACCACGCAGAAATAGATGTCGTGTCGCATTTCCTTCAGAATGGTCATGGCAGTCTGATGCTTCGATGCACCCATGGTCCGGCAAAATTCCCGGACTGCAGGTGCTTTGCTGCATGCATACTGGTGGACCATACCGGTCACAATCGGTGTGATGATCAGGGCCTGTGCGACTACCATACCTTTAATCGTGAACAGCCAGCCA
This sequence comes from Bacillota bacterium, assembly GCA_017537495.1. GTDB lineage: Bacteria > Bacillota > Clostridia > Peptostreptococcales > Anaerovoracaceae > RGIG7179. Next base: position 948 of record JAFYKS010000103.1, read on the forward strand.
AGAGATCCCAGGGGACCTCTCCGCATAAGCAGCAGGTACACAATGAGGCCTGCCACCACGGGCGGCATCCCCATCAGGGTCCGGTTCAGCCGGATGATCAGACGTTTTCCCGGGAAATCAAACCGCTCCAGAAGAAGTCCAAGACAAATTCCCAGTACTGAAGAAATCAGGCAGGAACAAACCGCCATCTGGAAGGTCACTTTTATTGCACTTAAAATGGCTGCATCACTGAAACAGTCTGCAAACCACTGTACTACTCCGTTCATGATAAAATCCTTTCGTTATAGAATCTCATACTGCCATTATAGTCCAAATTCCTTCAGACCACAAGAAAAACGCACCGTCTCCGGTGCGTTTGTATTCATTCAGGATATTTGTTTTTTAGAACCAGCTGGTGATAAAAATCTCCAGCCCGATAAAGATCAGGATAACTCCGCCCAGGATACCGGCCTTGCCTGCCAGCTTCGTGCCGGCTTTCTTACCGATGGCCAGACCGCCGTAGCAGATAAAGAAAGTAATCCCTGCGATAATCACAGCAGCCAGAATGGCTTCCATCAGACCGTATTCTGCGATAGTGAATCCTACAGACAGGGCATCAATGGAAGTTGCTACAACCTGCACCATCAGAGCCTTCAGACCTACACCAGGCTTTTCGCAGCAGTCCTCTTCACCGCCAGCCAGGCCTTCCTTCAGCATGTTTCCGCCGATGAAGCAGAGGAGTACCAGAGCAATCCATGGAATCAGTTTTTCAAAAGATGTAAAATACTGAACCACAGTATGTACACAGATCCAGCCCAGCAGCGGCATCAGTCCCTGGAATACGCCAAAAATACCTGCCACTCCGCACATTTTGCGGCGGCGCATGCATGGCTCGTTAAGTCCGTTTGCCAGAGATACAGAAAAGGCATCCATTGCCAGTCCCACACCCAGCAGCAAGCTGTTAAATATCAATGTAAATCCAATGTTCATCAATTAAAATCCTCCAGTCACAAGCTGGTATTATATCATAGCTGGTTTCTTCCTGTCAATGTCTTATGCTTCTGCACCTGCGTTTGGTGTAAACAATGCCTGACCGTATTCTTCCACGCCGAACTGTCCAATGAGAGTCTGAATTTCTTCAGAGCAGATCCATTCGATGAATGCGTTGGCTGCTTCGATATTGGTGTCTTCGTACATTTCAGGATTTACTGCGATGACACCGTACTGGTTCAGCAGGTCCTTTGCACCCTGACATACGATGTTCAGCTCGATTTCCAGGTCTGCATTCATCTTATTCGCCAGCCAGGTACCTCTGTCGGTCAGACAGTAAGCCTGCTGTTCGTCCGCCATGGTAATGGTTGCACCCATACCCTGACCGGATTCGATGTAGTTCGGATTCTGAACAGGGTCAATTTCGTATGCAGGCCACAGCTTCTTTTCCTTCTTATCAGTACCGGAGTCGTCACCTCTGGATACGAATGGCAGCTGGCCGTCTGCGACTGCTCTCAGGCAGGATTCCACGTCATCGCCGTATGTATCTTCTGCTTCCGGTCCCACAATAACAAAATCGTTGTACATTACAGGAACACGTTCCACGCCGTAGCCGTTTGCCACGAACTCTTCTTCACTGGCTTTGGAGTGTACCAGCACGATGTCAACATCGCCGTTCTGACCCATTGCCAGTGCTTCACCGGTACCTACAGAGCTCCATTCCAGAGTCCAGCCGGTATCCTCAGCAAAGATTGGTGCCAGGTAGTCCAGCAGTCCGGTGTTGTCGGTGGATGTGGTGGTTGCCATCAGGAGAGTGCCCTTAGGTTCCACCGGGTCTTCATGTCCTGCATCGGCAGGTTCGTCTGTGCCGCAGGCAAAGAGTGCCAGGCACATCATTACAATCAGTAATGCGGATAAAAGTTTCTTCATTCGTTTGTCCTCCTTGGAATTCTTTTCAAACACGGAAGGCAGGCTCCTTTCGAAGCATACCCATCGGCCTCACACTCATAGTGCCTTCCGCCAGGCACCTTAGACTGCGAAACTCGAAATCCATGAAAATTTATGTTGAGCTGCCGCTTAAGCAGTAACTCTCTTTCATTGCTAGGTAAATGTACTTACCCACCGATAAAGGACATTCCCTGTCCATCCATTTCATCATCAATTTCATCTAAAAAACGGTGATGCTGCGGCTTATTATATATTGCTTCCCGGATGGCGTCCCGCAAAATCTCATTGTCCGCCCCATCCCGCAGCAGCTGACGCAGGTCAGTTCCGCCGGCGTACTGCAGACATGGTTTCAGCAGACCTTCTGAGGTCAGCCGTACCCGGTTGCACTCTGCGCAGAACATGTGGCTCATAGCGCTGATGAATCCAACTCTGCCGCAGAAACCTTCCAGCCGGTAATAATCTGCAGGGCCGTTTCCTCCTCGGTAAGAAGGATCAGCTTCTGCCGGTCCATATTCCTTTTGCAGACGTTTCATTATCCAATCCTGGCTGTAACCGCTAAATCTATGAGCCATCCCGACAGGCATCAGTTCAATGAACCGCACATCCAGATTCCGGTCCTTTGCCAGATAAGCCAGGTCTTCCACCTCATCCCAGTTATACTCTGCCACCGTTACTGTATTAATCTTCACCTTCAGTTCCGGTACGCTGCAGCAGGCATCGATGGCACGTAGAACGTCGTCCAGTCCATCGGTTCCGGTAAGGTTTTCATACCGCACCCGGTTCAAAGTATCCAGGCTGATATTGATGCCGCTCACCCCGGCTTCCGCCAGCTGGTGAGCCAGCTCTGGCTGCTGCCCGATCAGCACTCCGTTGGTGGTCAGTGTGACTTCATCGATTCCGGAAACCTGCCTGATTTCACGGATCAGATCCAGCACGCCTCTGCGCACCAGAGGTTCTCCGCCGGTAATCTTTACCTTCCGGATACCCACTTCTGCAAACCGCTCTGCCAGACGGACGATTTCACTGAATGTGAGGATTTTGCTGTGAGGAACAGACTCTATCCCGCAGGCCGGCATACAGTACCGGCACCGCAGATTGCAGCGGTCCGTTATCGATATTCTTATGTAATCAATATTTCTTCCAAACTTGTCTTTCATTTTCCTGTACGTTTGATTGGCACCCACC
>JAFYKS010000104.1 GCA_017537495.1 Bacillota bacterium
CGGGAATCTTTTTCTTTAATAGCCTTACCCAGTGCCGCCATCGGTGATGGAGTATGAGAAATTTTATCCGTCAATGCCGGGAACTTATGCTGCACGTATTTCACGAAGGCTGGACAGCAGCTGGATGTGAGGAATCCTTTTTCCAGAAGTTCTCTTGCCTCCGCCTCAGCTACCATATCCGCACCCACCGCAGTTTCCATCACACCGTCAAAACCAATTTTCTTCATGGCCGTAATGACCTGACCAAAGCTTGCGTATGTAAACTGGCTGGCTACAGCCGGTGCCATGATAGCATATACCTGGAAGTTTTCCACCCGGCTCTGTTTAATCAGATGAATGGCATCCACAATGTAGGATTTATCCACAACCGCTCCAAACGGGCAGGTATAAACACAGGAACCGCAGTCTGTGCACTTTTCGTGGTCAATTTCAGCTGCACCGGTTGGTCCCATGTGAATTGCATGAACTTTACAGCTGATTTCACATGGACGGACGAAGTTATTGATGGCACGGTACGGACAGACTTTGGCACATTTTCCGCATTCCACACACTTGGACTTATCGATAACCGCCTTGCCCCTGTCATCGAAGCTGATGGCACCTAACCGGCACACATCCTTGCAGCGATGTGCCAGGCATCCACGGCAGAGATCCGTAACCACATGTCCTGCTTCCGGACATTCATCACAGGCAATATCAATTACCTCAACCACATTGGGATCTGCAGGATTGCCGCCCAGAGCAATCTTAATACGCTCCGCTACGATGGCTCTTTCCTTGTAAATGCAGCAGCGTGTAATATCGTCCTTTGTTACAACCACCTTGGCGATATCATTGAATGCAGCAAAAGAGTCATTTCCTGCCCAGGTCTGCTTGGCCACTTCGCAGAGAACCTTATATTTAATTTCCTGAATTTTCGTGTCAAATATTCTCATGGATTAGCCTCCTGATTGACCTCTTCTGCTGAAGAATCATGATTCAGTACACCTTTGGATGTGTAGAAGGACATAAGAAAATTAATTACTACGCCAGCGAAAATCAGACCTAACAGCGGATGAATAATGAATGCTGCAATACCGATTCCAATAAAAATCAGAATTTTGGGCGTGAGTACCTTTTTCAGTTCAGCTAAGTATTCATTGAATTCTTTCTTCACGATACATCCTCCGCATGCTTAAACATCTGTATCTGTAATCATATACTCGATCTTGGATGCGTACTGCTCGAGGAGGTTAATTAAGTGATCCATAGACTCTTTACAATTGTCATTTACCTGTTCCATCATCAGAATTGCTTCAGCCACAGGTGCTTCATATACACCAAGATCATTACTCATGGATATGAAACTGTCGCTGAGTCTGCCCCAGGCATGCTCCATTCGTCCGACACAGTCAGTCATATTTTTTTCAAGTGTACGTATTGCTTCAACTCCGGATACTGAAACATCCCAAATATTGTTTGCCATATATGATTCCTCCCCCATTTAGCTATCAGAACCAAGCATATCCTTCAGTTCCTGAAGTTTCACATACTTTTCGTACATTTTTTTACGGATTTCGGCTGCACGATCCCGCAGCTGGCGATAATGGCCCAGACAGCGGTTCACGCGAATAATCGCCTGTGCACTGATCTGATCACCGTTCATATTATCCGCACAAGTGTTGGCATCATTCTGCATCTGCTGAATGCAAATATCTGTTTCTTCAACAAATTCGTCCAGGGCTTTTATCATCCCCACTAAAGCTTCTTCTGTAACTGGTCTGTCAGCCATGTCTATTCCTCCCTATTTATCTTCCTTTTTTACTTTGAATCCTTATCAGTTTCAATCAGCCAGCTTGCATTGCATTCCTTCAGAATTGCATTCTCATATTCCTGCAGTCGTGCATGGAGAACTTCCACACCTTCTTTGGCTTTCGTATTAGTTAGTTCGAGATGTTCCAGGGTTTCCTGAAGGCTGTCCTGATAGATTCCCAGACCTTCTCCATATTCCACCGATGCACCCAGAAGTTTTTTCCATTCATTTTCCATGTATTCAGTAAGCTGTATTAAACGCTTTCTCAATTCTCTGATTTCCAGAGCACCGCCGCTGGTAATATTCCAGATATTACTGTTTGAACTTGGTATTTTGCCAGACATATCATCTGCCTCCTTTCAATTCCCCTAATTTCTAAGATAAGGGAGTTCTTCCCATATGATTTCTTCAAGGTTATCCTGATCATCCATTTCTTCCAGCATCGCATAACTGTCAGCCTGTCCTTTGCCGAAGTAATAGTATTCCATTTTAACGCTCACATACACTTCATCATTTTTATTCCGGAAAGCAATCAAGACTTCCTTATCACCTGTATTCAGAGTTGCACTTACAACTGGTGATGTTTCCATGAGAATACGGAAAGCACCTCCTGGTGCAAAGTACGCCTTCAGCTGCTTCAGGAGTTCCTGTGTAGTCGGTGAATTTCTCAGTGCTGCAAGAGGATCTTCTTTCTTTAACCTGATTTCACATCCTTCAGTTTCCAGTTCTTCCATCTGTTCAAAATCCTGCAGCAGTACTGCTTCCAGCATACGGCATTCCTTGTCATTCTGCAGAACAGTAAACTTGTTTTTCTCCGGTGCAGAGATTGCAAACAGATAATTAATCGGCATGGTTTCTGCAGAACCATCTGCTTTATTAACGGTCACAGACAGACAGTCCTTCATCGCCTGCAGAGTACAGGATAATGCTTCTCCGGAAACAAGTCTTGCGGTGAATGCGCCGCCCGGAGCGAAAAGATTCTGAAGCATCGCACGCAGTGCCTGTGTAGTGGAAGAATGTTCTACATCCTGCAGCAGTTCTTCCATAACTGCCGGTTCTTCTGATTCTTTTGACTCATATGATACTGCAGGAATCACATCATCCTCAAAATCAGAATCATCTATAATATACGGCTCTGCTGAAACATCCTGAGCTTCCGGAATTTCCTGAACTTCCGGAATTTCCGGTTCCGCAGGAATTTCGACGTTATCAGCATCAGATGCAGATTCCGTTTCCTCTTCTGCATACGGAACGTATAATTCGTCTTTTTCAGAAATAACATCTTTGTTCAGGTAAATTTGCCAGAAAAGCACATCACCGGAGCTGGAAATACCCGGATTGAAATATGGCATGTCGCAGACCGCTCTGCCCAGATATTCATCCAGAGCATCCCTTTCATAAGCACAAGTCAAACGGCTGAAGCAGCCTTCTCCTTCCAGGAAATCTGCATCCACCAGATCACTGAAATCGTAGCGGATTGTATGAATGGTTTCGTCATCCGTATCTACGAAAATAATTTTGAGATACTCATTATAGGAACCGATCAGGCAATATTCAATGTTCTTTCTGCGGAGAATATCCATAATCTCCCCATCCGGTTCGAAAAGCTGCATCATCTTGTGACTCATAACCTTAGCTGTCAGAGTTTGATCAATTTCAAGAATTTCTTCACCAGGACGGCGGCTGCGGAACGTATTGCCTTCCACGATAACATGTGGAATCGCCTCAATAAACATCATCAGATAGTCAATCAGTTCTGCACGGTCTTCTTCATGTTCCAGCACAGTGAAGTCATTCTGCATTTTCTCAGGAGTAATGGTTTCTCCCATTTCCAGAGATTCCTGGAACTGCTGCTGGGTACATTTGGCGTAATTGTA
>JAFYKS010000105.1 GCA_017537495.1 Bacillota bacterium
AAAGAAAAGAGCCGTAAGAAATTGCTATCTTACAGCTCTTGATTTTCTTTTTGGGGATATTCTAAATTATTTTATTTCGAGACAGCCCCTTTTTTTCGTTGTGCACTGGGTTTTATACATGTTTATACACATTCGCGTGCAGCGGGGAGTTTTGGGTCACAAACACATGAAATGACGAAAAAATATAAGTAATTTAGTAAAAATATCCAAAATGCATCTTGATTTTTCCCTGCGGCAGGTATATAATAGCCTCATCAAATGTGAATAATATGCATCGCAAGGGATGAATATTCATACTATACTTACGAAATATGGAGAGAGAATCATGGCAGTAAATTTAAAGGGAAAAAGCTTCTTAACACTTATGGATTTTGAACCAAAGGAAATCAGATACCTGCTGGATCTGGCTCATGACCTGAAGCAGTATAAGAGAACCGGCACCATTCACCAGGTTCTGAAGGGCAAGACCATCGTCCTGTTATTCGAAAAGACTTCCACACGAACCAGATGCGCATTCGAAGTGGCAGCCATGGAAGAAGGTGCAGGCGTAACTTTCCTGGACAGCAAGAGCTCCCAGATTGGCAAGAAAGAATCCATGGAAGATACCGCCAAGGTTCTCGGCAGATTCTTTGACGGGATTGAATACCGTGGTTATGACCAGTCTGTTGTAGAAGAGCTGGCTAAGCATTCCGGTGTTCCTGTATGGAACGGCCTGACTGATGTGGACCATCCGACTCAGATTCTGGCAGATATGCTGACCATTGAAGAACATATAAAGAAACCTCTGGAAGAAGTAAAGGTTGTCTTCTCCGGCGATATCAGAAACAACATGTCCTATGCGTGGATGTACGGCTGCGCGAAAATGGGTATGCATTATGTGGCTTACGGTCCTGATGAACTGGCGGCACAGCTGGATCAGGAGATTTTGAAGAAAGTGCAGGAAGTGGCAGCAGAAACCGGTGCTACAATTGAAATTTCCAGCAATCCGGAAAGCCTGAAGGGTGCCGATGTAGTATATGCTGACGTTTGGGCCTCCATGGGTGAAGAAGCGGAAATTCCGGCAAGAGTAAAACTGCTGACACCATTTAAGGTAACCACAGAACTGATGGAATCCACAGAAAATCCGGCTTGTCTGTTCATGCACTGCCTGCCTGCATTCCATGACTTTGAAACCACCATGGCCAAGGAACAGATGGAACTGGGCTATGACATCCGTGAAGTGACCGACGAAGTCTTCAGAAGCAAGAATTCTGTAGTATTCGATGAAGCGGAAAACAGAATGCATACCATCAAGGCAGTTCTTGTAGCAACCATTGGATAAGACAGATTTTAATGGAACTGCATTAAAAAAAGCTCCCTCGAAAGGGAGCTTTTAAATTGCTTTTTATTAGTCAGTGTAGTTATCGAAGTAACCCTGAATGTAGATGAATGGAGTGCCCTTGTCACCGGAGCCGGAAGTCAGGTCGCACAGGGAACCCAGCAGGTCAGTCAGCTTACGAGGAGTAGTACCTTCGGTAACCATCTGGCCAGTCAGGTCAGCATCCTTCGTCTTGATTGCTTCTTCGATTGCCTTCTTCAGTTCATCGCCTCTCAGATCAGCGAAGTCGTTGTCAGCCAGATACTTCAGCTTCAGTTCGTTAGGCTGTCCAACCAGGCCGCTGGTGTAACCAGGGGATACAACAGGGTCAGCCAGTTCCCAGATCTTGCCTACAGGGTCCTTGAAAGCACCGTCGCCGTAAACCATTACTTCTACGGTCTTACCGGTTCTTTCCTTGATTTCAGCCTGAACACCGTCTACGAATTCCTGACAGTTGGTAGGGAACAGCTTGATGGAGTTTTCGGTTGCCTTGTTGGAACCCAGGATACCGTAGTCAGGGTTGCAGCCGGAACCGTCAACTGGTGCGGTCAGCAGATCGTCCATACCCAGAACGATTTCTGCGCCTGCAGCCTTGATCAGTCTCTTGGATCTAGCTCTTGTGTGGATATCTGCGCAGATTACATTCTTCGCGAATTCCACGATTCTTCTAGGGTTGTTGCAGAAGATGATTTCTGCTTCAGCGCCTTCTTCTTCAATCAGGCCCTTATAGTAATTTACATAGTCGATACCGGTGAAAGTATGGCAGGACTTGCCGAACTTTTCTTCGAACTGTGCCTGAGTCAGCAGGTCAGTGTAAGGATCCACGCCAGCTTCATCCAGCAGGTCCATATCCAGCAGGTGGTTGCCTACTTCGTCGCTTGGATAGCTGAGCATCAGAACTACCTTCTTGCTGCCCTTAGCGATACCGCGCAGGCAGATTGCGAAACGGTTTCTGCTCAGAATCGGGAATACAACACCAACGGTTTCTCCGCCCAGCTTAGCCTTTACGTCAGCTGCCAGCTGGTCAGTTGTCGCGTAGTTTGCCTGTGCACGTGCCAGGATGGATTCGGTTACTGCCAGAACGTCTTTCTGACCGATTTCGAAATCGCCCTTTTCCACGCATTCCAGCAGGGTATCAACAACGATTTTCTTCAGATCGTCGCCTTCCTTAATGATTGGAGCACGAAGACCTCTTGAAATTGTACCAATTCTTCTTTCCATAATATGAACCTCTCTGTTCTGTAAATATATATATCTTTTTGATAAAAGCTTTTTAAGCTAGTATACACTTAATTGTTTTCTTCCATTCTCTGGACCGCAATCCGGTCACAGATCCGATTGATGCCAATCGCTGCCCCGATGCCGGCTGCGATGCAGACTGCACAGACTGCGATTTCAGCGCCCCCTGCAAAATCTCCCGGCACGATGGCCACGGTGGTAGCAAGGACGATGCCTAAAATGATGTGGCTGGCCAGAGAATAATGTCTGGCGAAGAGGCTGTTCATCGCTTTCGATAAGGTGAGAACGATGATGCAGGCTCCGATTCCCATTGGAATCAGTACACTGAAATCCAGCCGGGCCATGCCTGCCAGCATTGGCTGGTAGAGGCCGAAGAAAATCAGCATGGAAGAGGATGACAGTCCGGGAACCACAATGGAGAGGCCCCAGGCAACACCGCAGATTCCGTACCAGAAAGTGTTCGGCGTGATGTCCATGGAGATTCCTGTCTTCAGGAACATGAGGAATGCCAGGAACACTGCAAAACTGCCGATCATGGACGGCACTGATGCGGGAGTTCTTCCCTGCTGTCCTGCATCCTTCCAGAGGCCCGGAATCATACCGATAATCAGACCGATAAAGACACAGACTGCAGCTTTTGCATTTCTTTCCATGAAAACGCTGACTGCACCGGCACTTCCCAGAAAACCAAGGCCAACGCCGATGGCTACGGGAATGATCAGCTTCCAGTGATATTTCAGATTGGTGAGCGGGTTGGAGAGTACTTCGATCACCGGCTTGTACAGGCCGAATATGACGCAGAGCACACCGCCGCTGATACCGGGAAGGATTCCTCCCACACCGATGATGGCACCCTGCAGAATCAGCAGGAGCAGACGGTTTCTGTTTCCGCGGCCTGGCTTATTTCTGTCTTTACGAACTTCTTCCATTATGCCCGAAAACACCTCTTTTCATCAATCAAAAATAACCACACTATATTATACTCCATATAACGGTGCTGTGCAAGATTTTATTGCATATTCCTTTCGAAAAAAAGGTAAAAAAAGAAATTAAATGGATAAAAATTACAGCTGACTTGTGATAAAACACAAAAAATAGCATAAACGCCGCTGGATTTTGTTGACATGAAACTGTATTGGTACTATAATGTAGTAAACCGATGAGGAAGAGCAAGTAATCTTTATCCAGCTTTTCACAGCGAGCCGCAGGTGGTGGAAGTGCGGTATAAGCCATAAGGATGAATGGGCTTCTGAGGGCGACCTGAACCTCGGCCGGCGGATTTTGCAGGAAGGGCAAGTAGGGAAGACGGAGTAACTCCTCCGTGAAGAAAGAGCTGCATATGACAGTATGCGATGAGTAGGGCGCAGAAAGCGTCAAGCCGGGTGGCACCGCAGGTTGAATTTACATCCTGTCCCAGCGAATTGCGGGACAGGATTTTTTTGTCCCCATACTCATTGAAAAGAAAAATGGAGGAAAAACAAATGTCAGAACAGAAAATCCCTTACAAAATCTACTTATCCGAAGACGAAATGCCGAAGTACTGGTACAATCTGCGCGGCGATATGAAGGTAAAGCCGGAGCCTTTGCTGAATCCGGACACCGGAAAGCCAATGACCCACGAAGAGCTGAGTGTGGTCTTCTGCGATGAACTGGCAACGCAGGAACTGGATGAGGATAATGCATATATTGAAATTCCGCAGGAAATCCGCGACTTCTACAAGATGTACCGTCCGGCGCCGCTGGTACGTGCATACTGCCTGGAAGAAAAACTGCAGACCCCTGCCAAGATTTACTATAAATTTGAAGGCAACAACACTTCCGGCAGCCACAAGCTGAATTCCGCCATCGCCCAGGCTTACTACGCAAAGAAGCAGGGCCTGAAGGGCGTGACCACCGAAACCGGTGCCGGCCAGTGGGGTACTGCCCTGTCCATGGCCTGCAGCTATTTCGGTCTGGACTGCAAAGTATATATGGTTAAGGTTTCCTACGAACAGAAACCATTCCGCCGTGAGGTTATGAGAACCTACGGTGCATCTGTAACACCGTCTCCATCCATGGATACGGAAATCGGCAGAAAAATTCTGGAAGAACATCCTGGAACTACAGGTTCCCTGGGATGCGCCATCTCCGAAGCGGTGGAAGTTGCAACTCATACGGAAGGCTACCGTTACGTGCTGGGCAGCGTGCTGAATCAGGTAATGCTCCACCAGTCTATTATCGGTCTGGAAACCAAGGCGGCTCTGGACAAATACGGCATCAAGCCTGACATCATCATCGGCTGTGCCGGCGGCGGCTCCAACCTGGGCGGTCTGGTAGGTCCATTTGTAGGTGAAATGATTCGTGGCGAAGCTGACTATCAGATTATCGCGGTAGAACCTGCATCCTGCCCAAGCTTCACCAGAGGTCAGTTCAAGTATGACTACTGTGATACCGGTATGATCTGTCCGCTGGCAAAGATGTATACTCTGGGCAACGGTTTCATCCCTGCATCCACCCACTCCGGAGGACTTCGTTTCCACGGCATGAGCCCGATTCTGTCCCAGATTTATCATGACGGCTATATGGAAGCACGCGCTGTACAGCAGACAGAAGTCTTCGCGGCAGCACAGGAATTCGCCAGAGTGGAAGGCATTCTGCCTGCGCCGGAATCCAGCCATGCCATTAAGGTTGCCATTGACGAAGCACTGAAGTGTAAGGAAACCGGCGAAGAAAAGACCATTGTCTTCGGTCTGACCGGTACCGGCTACTTCGATATGTATGCATACCAGAAGTTCAACGATGGAATCATGACTGACTACCTGCCGACCGAAGAAGAACTGGCAAAAGGCTTCTCCTACATCCCGGACATTCCGCAGAATCGCGAATAGACGATACGACTGAAAACGGCTCTTTCGGAGCCGTTTTTTTATGAATTTGCAGAATATGCCGAAATAAGGCGGTCTATTTTGCAGAGAATGTCATGTTCCGCCCGGCCCGCATAGTCTATACTGTAATAAAGAATTCAACTGGAGTTTTAATGCAGCCGGTGGCTGCGGAAAGGATAGATTATGCTGGAATTGATACTGGTTCTGTTTGGTGCGTGGGTGCTGTGGGGCATCATTAAACTTGTGGCGGTGGCCTCCTGGGGGCTGCTGAAACTGCTGGGCATTGTGCTTTCTGTCATCGCATTTCCGATTCTCTTCATCGGTGTGCTGGTGGTGGGTGTAGGTACTTACCTGTTCCTGCCGCTGCTGCTGGTGGGCCTGGCTTTCGGATGCCTGACGAAGGCATAGCAAAATATTAAAATCTAATCGATTGTGTGACTGAACTTTGGTTTGCAGTTGGCTCAGGCTGACTGCAAATCTTTTTTTGTTGGAAGTGATCGAATCGTGGTGAAAATTGACACGCTGATTCGAATGCTGAATCCGTTTGGGTACACTCTTTCGATTGTATCTATTACATCGTTCGAAGATGGAAGCAGAACATGTGGAAATAAAAGCGCGGAAACTATTGTATGGATTTCCGTGTATTTGTTTTTTTGTGTATGATTTTTGGACAATGCAATAGACTGAGTTTGTCGAAATATGCATATAAATCATACACAATACAAGAGGTTAGTTTTCCGATTTTGGCAAAAATGCTTGATATAAAGCCGTTTCTTAACATAGACTTAAGGTTGGAATGAAACTTGCTGTTCCTTATAAGTAAAATTTTGAAGTAAGGAGGAAGGTGTATGAAAAAACCTGTAATTGGTATTACCTGTCCATGGAGTGTGGAAACCTGGGGGGATAATACAGTACACGGCGGATTTTATTA
>JAFYKS010000106.1 GCA_017537495.1 Bacillota bacterium
AGAGTTTACACTGCTCCATCCCTGACTTTATAAGGGGTTGAGCGTGGAAACGGGTTGCCGGAATATAAAATTTAAAAATCCGAACATTTCAAACATGCAGTAGAAATACTGCATGTTTTTGCTTGTATAACTATTGTAAAATTTCTGAATTTGAGATAAAATAGATTACTAATAGTTTGAGCTTGAATGAGGGGAATCTATGGCAAAAAAGAAGAAAAACGGCGTGCTGGTTTTTCTGCTGATTTTACTGATATTTCTGGTTGTGGGAATGTTTGCTTTCATGATGAGGACGGCAGATCATTCTGCCTTTGAACCGATTCCAATCGAACCGCCAACAGAGCCGGTGACAGAACCGGCCAGCGTGTTTGACAAAAATGATCCTAATCTGGTTCTGGTCAACAAAGAAAGTGTTGTTGATGAGTCTTATGAACCTGAGGAACTGGTTTATATTGACGAATCAATGAGAGCGGCAGACAGAGCTCCGCAGTATCAGCGAATGCAGCCGGAAGCAGCAGCGGCTTTTGAGGCACTTGTTAATGGTGCCGCAGAGGATGGCCTTACTATTAAGGTGACAACAGCATACAGACCATATTCATATCAGGCTGACCTTTATAATTATTACCTGGCAGTCAAAGGTGAGGAATGGACAAAACAGTATAGTGCACCGCCGGGAACCAGCGAGCACCAGACCGGACTTGCGGCAGACGTATCCTGCCCGTCCATTAATTACGAACTGGATGTTTCATTTGGTGAAACAGCAGAGGGCGCGTGGCTGGAACAGCATGCTCATGAATACGGATACATACTCCGATATCAGGAAGGCATGGAGGCAGTTACCGGATATTCCTATGAACCATGGCATATCCGATATGTCGGAACAGAGGCTGCTGAGGTTATTACAGAAAAGGGCATTACTCTCGAAGAATTTTTGGGAGATATTTAGTTAAATACGGAAAGTGACAATTTTATTTTAAGGAGGACATAATAATGGCATACTATTACAGCGAACCATCAAGAACATTTAGTGAATACCTGCTGGTACCAGGATACTCTTCTAAAGAATGCAGAGTAGACAATGTTAGCCTGGAAACACCGGTTGTTAAATTTAAGAAAGGTGAAAAACCTGAACTGAGCATGAAAATTCCTCTGGTTTCCGCAATCATGCAGGCGGTTTCCGATGACGGATTAGCAGTAGCTCTGGCAAAAGAAGGCGGTATCTCCTTCATTTTCGGATCTCAGCCAATTGAGAGCCAGGCGGCTATGGTTCGCCGTGTTAAGGCACACAAGGCAGGCTGTGTAACAAGCGATGCTAACATCAAACCTGATCAGACTCTGGCAGATCTGTTAGAACTGAAACAGAGAACTGGACATTCCACAACTGCTGTAACAGAAGACGGTACTCCAGAAGGCAAACTGCTGGGTATCGTAACTAGCAGAGACTACAGAGTGAGCAGAATGGATCCTGCAACTCCTGTAAAAGAATTTATGACTCCTTTCGAAAAACTGATCTACGTTAAAGACGGATGCACTCTGTCCGAAGCAAATGATGTAATGTGGGAACACAAACTGAATGCACTGCCGGTAATCGATGATAATCAGAGACTGACACACTTCGTATTCAGAAAAGACTATGAAAACCACAAGGCTAATCCAAATGAAATCCTGGACAGCCACAAGAGATATATCGTAGGTGCAGGTGTTAATACTCGTGACTACGCAGAAAGAATCCCTGCTCTGGTTGAAGCAGGTGCAGACGTTCTGTGTATCGACTCTTCCGAAGGTTACTCCGAATGGCAGAAAGACACACTGCAGTTCGTAAGAGAAAAATACGGCGATTCCGTTAAAATCGGTGCAGGTAACGTAGTTGACAAAGAAGGTTTCGATTACCTGGCAGAGGCTGGCGCTGACTTCATCAAAATCGGTATCGGCGGCGGTTCCATCTGTATCACAAGAGAACAGAAAGGTATCGGACGTGGACAGGCTTCCGCAGTAATCGAAGTTGCTAAGGCAAGAGACGAATACTACGAAAAGACTGGTATCTATATTCCAATCTGTTCCGACGGCGGTATCGTATTCGACCACCACATGACTCTGGCACTGGCTATGGGTGCTGACTTCATCATGCTGGGCAGATACTTTGCAAGATTCGACGAATCCCCTACAAACAAGCTGAACATCAACGGCACTTACGTAAAGGAATACTGGGGCGAAGGTTCCAACCGTGCACGTAACTGGCAGAGATACGACCTGGGCGGCGACCCTCGTATGAAGTTCGAAGAAGGCGTAGACTCCTACGTTCCATACGCAGGCTCCCTGCACGATAACGTAAACCTGTCCCTGACCAAGGTTAAGTCCACCATGTGCAACTGCGGTGCTCTGTCCATCAAGGAACTGCAGCAGAAGGCTAAGCTGACTCTGGTTTCCGCAACTTCCATCGTAGAAGGCGGCGCACACGACGTTATCCTGAAGGATACTTCCAGAGACGTAAAGTAACTCAGCAAAATACGTATTTATGGACGCTCACGGCTTTCCGTGGGCGTCTTTTATAAAAAACATATGGAGGGTGCCATTATGAAAATGAAGCATGTAACCATCAGCACTGCCAAGCTGCAGGAGTCTGTAAACTTTTACGAAGCATTCTGCGGTCTGACTGTGCAGAGAAAAATCGAGCAGCCTGGCCACAACATCGTATTCCTGGCCAACGGAGAAGGCGAAACCTGCATCGAGCTGATCGAAGCACCGGATGCAGCCTTCAAGGGTACCGGCATCTCCATCGGCTTCGAAGTTGGCGATGTACCGGCATACCACAAAGCTATGGAAGAGAAGGGCTTCAACCCTACCCCAATCTTCTCACCAAACCCACATGTGAAGTTCTTCTTCGTAGAAGATCCAAACGGTGTGGAGATTCAGTTTATCTAGAGCGGCCGAAAGAGACACGAAAGTGTCTCTTTTTTTCTGTCGGTCTTCGGGGCTTTTCGACATTTTCGACCCGATTGCTGCATGGATTCGACCACTGGTCGAAATTATCCTTCAATTCAGTCGAAAGGGTCGAAATACTTCTAAATTCACTGGAAAAATTAAACATAATATGGTAAAATAACCCAAAACATAAAAGGGGTGATACCATGGGTTTCAAGTGTCATATTCAATCAGAAAAGCGCAGTATGGAGAAATTTCTTAAACGTTTGGAGAAAAAAGCCTCTGTACTGCCAGGAACCAGGCTATATACGAAATTTGACAGAGGGCAAAACCGATACTACATTACAACACCGGACAATCCAGAGAAAACCTACATCGGCTGGAAGAACAACCCGGATCTGCTCAGACAGCTGCTGGACCGGGAAAAAGCGCGGAAACATGTTTTGCGGGTTCGGGAAAATATGGAGATTTTGGAGAGGTTGATGAA
>JAFYKS010000107.1 GCA_017537495.1 Bacillota bacterium
CAATGAGGTCTGGCGCTTTGATGCTGCATTCAGCAATATAAAGCCATGTATGGGGTGTGGAACATGCAGAGAGACGGATTCCTGCATATGGGATGATGATTTTCACAAAGTGGCATCTTATTTGACAGAGGCGGATGAAATTGTCCTGGCAACGCCGGTATATTATATGGGCATGACTTCCCAGCTGAAGATGGTGATTGACCGGATGTATCAGCTTGAGAGCAAACCTGGATTCCGGGGAGATAAAAAGTATATTGTACTCAGTACCGCCTGGGATTCCAGTCCTGCTGTATTCAAACCTTTATTAGATATGACAGACAGCTTCTGCAGATTTCTTAGATGGGAGTCTGCAGGAACTATTTTAGCGGCGGGAATGGATGACCGGGAGTCAATTGAAAATAGTCTTTATGGAAAAGAAGCATATGAACTGGGCAGAAAACAAAAATAGAATTCAGGCTGTGGGAATCATAGGTGCCGGATATGCTGCAGGTGTGCACGCAGCGGCATTGAAAAAGATCGATGATACCATTGAACAATTTGTATATGACATCAACACTGTAAATGCAGAAAGAATTTCTGCAGAACACGGATGTAAGGTTTCCGTCACACTGGATGAACTGTTTGACTCTGTTGACGCCGTTATTATTGCTTCCCCTGTGTGGACTCATCATAAGCTTGTACTGAATGCTGTACAGCGGGGCAAACATATCCTCTGTGAAAAACCCATGTCAGAAAGCAGCCTCGAAGCTAAAGAGATGTACAGCTTAAGCGAGAATGAAAATCTGGTTTGTGCAATTGGTTTTAATTACAGATTTTTCGATATTACAGACTGTCTGAGGCGGGAAATCGAGGATGAGCGTATCCGGGAGATAAATATCTCTATAAGGAGACTGTTCAGAAGCGACTGGAAAAGAGATGAAATCGGAGTTTTATCAGATCTTGGAATCCATCTGATTGATTTGCTTACCTGCTTAAGTAAGAGCAGAATTTCTTTAGATACCTGCAGCATCCGATCCCAATATATCAATACCTGCGATTATGATACCAAAGTGAACGGTTACCTGGAAAACAATACGGCATTTACTTTGGAGGCTGCAAGAATTGATAATGCAGATGATGTATGCTTTTGTCTTGAAGTAATCTGCGAAAAAAGAACCATTCAATATGATTCAAGACAGAGAGACTGTTACAAGGTTATGGACAGGGAAGGACTGCATCTGAAGAAGATTGAGAAAAAAACAGAGACTGAAGATTTCTTTGATTTCAGCGATTCCATTTTCAGACAGGATGAGAACTGGATAAAATCCATTTCCGGAGAAGCCACACCCGAATCGGCATCTTTCCGGGATGGCTGGCAGGCGCAGATTGTACTGGAAAGTCTATTACAGAAAAATTAATTCGAGGAAAAATATTCGAGGATAACATGAAAAAAATATTTATCGGATGCCCTATTACAAAATATCTGGATCATGATGTGTTTACGGATGATCACTTCAGGGCCTTTATTGAAGGCATGTATGATCTTTGCAGCGAGTATGCAGATGAAGTGTTTCTTGCGCTGAAACGTGAAGAATTCGGAAAAAAGCTTATGACAGATGTGTGTACAGAACTTGATTTCGAGGAGATGAAAACGGCGGATTTGGTAGTTGCTATTCCGGAGGATTCAAAGGGAACTGCAGTGGAACTGGGATGGGCCAGTGCCATGAAAAAAAAGATTATTCTGGTATTAGACAGAAACTGCAGATATACGCCTTTAATTTACCGGCTTGGGGATATTACGGAAACCATTTCCATATGGTATGACGGTACTTTGGATGAAGAAGTTCTGCGCAGAGTATCAGAGGCGATTAAAGCAATTGAAACAGCGAATACATTATAAGAAGGATTATCGGAAACGAATGAATAAAATATTTATTGCCTGTCCCTTTATAAAATATGTGAATGGGACAGATTTTACAAACGATAATTACAGGAAGTTTACAGAAGATTTGTATGATTTATGTTTAAACTATGCACCTGAGGTTTTCCTCGCACTGAAAAGGGAAGAGTACGGTTCCAAACCAATCAAGAATTACTCCTGCCAGATGGATTTTGATGAATTAATGGAGGCGGATGTGATTGTTGCAGTTCCCGATGATTCCATGGGAGTGGCAGTGGAACTGGGATGGGCCAGTGCATGCAATAAATACATAATTATTCTGTTAAATAAAGAACAGAAATACAGTGCACTGGTAAAAAACATAACCACAGTTACACAGGGAGAAATCATCTGGTACGAAGGCGAAGAAAGAAATGCCATGTCGGATATTTCTGATGCATTGGAACGGTTAACTATATGAATTCAGAAATACTTTATTTAAGAGTAAATAAAAACTGTAATGCAAAATGTTTTATGTGTGATTTCTGGAAAAATGCTGAAACGGAAATTACACAGGAACAGTTTGAAAAGGGACTTCAGCAGTTTGACCATTTAAAGCTGGTTCGTTTTACAGGCGGGGAGCCTTTATTATGTGACTTGCTGCCCCGTTTCATTAAAACATGCCATTCAGGAGGTATCATGACTTCCCTCATTACAAATGGGCTGCTTTTAAGTGAAAAACTGGACTGTCTGGCAGAAAGCGGTCTGGATCAGGTTGTAATCAGTGTAGATGGTCCCCAGCCGGAACTTCACAATCGGCTCCGGGGAACAGAGGGGCTTTTGGAGAAAATTGAGGAAGCCCTGCATCTGATAAACAACAGGTATCCTATGCTGCATACGCGTGTCAACACAGTGGTAAGCCATATGAATATGCCTTATCTGGCACAGCTGGCAGAGTGGCTGAAACGGTACAATATAGAGCAGTGGTCTGTAATCCCGGTAAAGATGGATGGCTATGACTGGAAAACCAAGATGTCATCTGATGAATTTCAGCATTATTATGGAGAATTTCAAAAAGCAGTCAGGGGCAGCAGCATAGACATGCTTGGCTATTCAGATACATGGGCAGGGAACGGGACAGATTTCTGGTCAGGTAAATTGAGTATACGTCCAAAGGGAAATTGTCACCTGGTAGAGAAACTGTCATTCTATGATCCTTTTTCTGATTATATTTATCCCTGCAACTGTGTGCCACACAGAAGCAAGGAGTTCCAGAATCCGGAAGAAGAACGGAACTGGTATTTCGAACATGGGCATGAATACTGCAGGGGCTGTGAACCGTTGAATGCATATTGTGCTGATTTTCCGCAGACTATAGAAACGAATGTATTGAATATTTAGGAGATAAGATGAGAGTATTGGCATGTGCAGTGGGATTTGGGTTAGGACCCGCAGGAAAACTCTGTTCCGTAGTGGAGAACAACAAGTGTGTAGAATGGTATGCCTGCGGCGATGAACTGGACTTATCCATCTATGAGTCTAATCCATATATTGATGTATGCTGGTCGAAAGAGCGGGCTGTGTTAGAGGCATTTGTGGAAAAATACGGCATCCGGTATGCCGTGAATGTACTGGATCCGGACGCAGCAATTATTCTGGAAGATATGGGAATAAAAGTTCTCTACATAGACAGTCTGCCTTTTATGTGGACGAAGGCAGATCTGATCCCGTATAATGTTTGGGCTTACTGCGGACAAAAGTATCCCAACTATACCCGCAATCCGGCATTAAATGAAGTGAATAATTTTATGTGGGTAGACCCTATTATCCCGGACTGTAAAATCAAAAACAGGGGCGACTACTTTGTAATCAATTTCGGGGGGCTGCATTCACCTTTTGGCGACGGTGAAGAATACTTCAAAATAATCATGGAAAGTCTGCTGCACATCGTGGAACAGAAAAGCGTTTATATTACCGGCGGAAAGAATGTTATCCGGCTGGCTCAGGAACTTTATCCTCAGTTCGTAAGCCGGACTTATTCTCATAAGGAATTTCTTGAACTGGTATCGGGGGCTGAGCTGTTCTTTACATCACCCGGTCTTACAACCATTTATGAGACCTGTGAAATGGATATAAAAACAATCATCCTGCCGCCGCAGAACCTGAGCCAGTTTTATAACAGAGATGCAGCTAAAAAAGTATGCAGATCTGTAAAAGTTCTGGACTGGAACAGGGATACACTGAAGATGAGTTACCTGGAACGTTTTAAGGACAGTCCGGAGGAGGAAACCGTAACCTTTATTTATGAACAGATAAAGCTTTTGGCTGACGATGATGCCTATCGAAAAGAGTATAAACTGTATATGCAGGATATCATGAAGGCACCATTTATGAAAAATGATGGTGCAATGCCGGGAAATCAGGGTGTGAAGCAGGTGTCTGAAGTATTACATAGAATGATGGAGGAAGTATGATTATTCTTGGTGTTAACTTTTTCTTTGAACATTCGTCTGTTGCTGTAATTGAAGACGGAAAACTGGTGTATTCAGCGGAAGAGGAGCGTTTCAGTGGAATTAAGGGCGGGAAGAGATACAGTCCGTTCAGTGTTCATTTTCCTTATAAGGCCATGTATTCCGCATTAAATCATCTGGATCTCAATATCAGGGACGTGGATGCGATTGCACTTTCTTACGAAAAATGGGACCATCTGAAGGGGTTATTCTCTAAGAGATGGTCTTATTATGATGACTATTATGCTCTGCGCGGATTATTCCACACGAAACGAATTCTGTGCAGCGATTATGAAACCTTACAGTATATGTCTGACCGTATTTCGTCATCTGACCTGAAAAAGGTTCCGTTGATTTATTTCGATCATCATCTGTCTCATGCAGCATCTGCATATTGCTATTCCGGATTTGAAGAAAGCCTTGTTTTTGTTGCTGACTGCTGTGGAGAAAAGAGCTGTACATCTTTGTATATTGGTTCTTCTGCAGGCTTAAAGAAAATAAAATCTTTCGATATTCCTCACTCTCTGGGGATTTTATACTCTGTGGTTACAAAACATCTGGGCTTTGACTCATTCCAGGATGAGTTTAAAGTAATGGGTCTGGCTTCCTATGGCAGAGATACATATCTGGATGCGTTTAAAAATATTATCACCTTCAATGAACAGGGAGATTATAAAATTAATCCTGCCAATATGTTTAATTTAAGTGCATACCTGGGTCCTGCACGTAAGAAGGGCGAGGAAATCAGCCAGAGACACATGGATATTGCGAAATCACTTCAGACTGTACTTGAGACGATACTGCTCAATCTCTTTTCTCATTACAGAGAAAAGACCGGAATCCGTAATCTTTGCATGGCCGGTGGTGTGGCTTTAAACTGTGTGGCAAACGGGAAAATTTCCGATGCGAAAATCTTTGACAATATCTTTGTTCAGCCTGCTGCCAGCGATGCGGGAACATCTATGGGTGCAGCCGCACTGGCATATTTCAAGCTGAAGGGAAAAATGCAGATTTCTTTCGACAACATGTATCTGGGAACGGAGTATTCCAATAAAAATATAGAAAAGCTGATTACCGATTCCAAGCTGAAGGCGTCTTTTTTAACGGATGAGGAACTGATCGATGAAGCTGCCAAAAGAATGGCGGCCGGTCAGATTGGCGGCCTCTTCAGAGGAAGAATGGAAGCCGGACCGCGTGCTCTGGGGAATCGAAGTGTGATAGCAAGTCCAGCTCCGACAGACATGCTGGAGCGAATTAACCACATTAAGGGAAGAGAGATGTTCAGGCCGATTGCACCGATTGTGAAGGAAGACAGGTTTGATTCCTTCTTTACCGGGGAGAAAAATCAGTACATGCTTTTTACATGTACAGTCCGTCCGGAGGCTGCACATCTGATACCTGCGGTTACTCATGTGGACAATACATCCCGTGTACAGACTGTTACAGAGACTTCGAATCCTTTCGTCTACTCTCTGATCAGTAAATTCGAATCCATTACGGGAATTCCGGTAATTGTAAATACATCGCTCAATTTCAGAGGAAAGCCGATTGTGGAGAATCCTACCGATGCCATTGGCAGTTTCTATTCATCTGGATTGGACTTCCTGATTATTGAAAATTATCTTTTGGAGAAATAGAATGGAATGTTTGTATCGTAACAATCAATATGTTTATATCCTGAAAGATGGAGATTACAGCCTGTTCTATAACAACACAAACGGAAAAGCAGCATATGCGAAGGACATAGACATTCTTGGACCTGAATTTTATGAATTGCCTGATGACACATCCATCGACCTGAATGAAGTCAGCTATGAGCAGCTGTATTTGGCTGTATCAGAAAGCTGCAATTTCCGTTGTAAGTACTGCAGACAGAGAAAAGGAAACACCATCGAGAATATGTCTTTTGATGACATTAAAAATGCAATCGATATATTCTATAAATCCGCGAAAACTCCACGGAGTATAGTGTTTTTCGGCGGTGAACCACTGATGAACTTCGATGGAATCAAATATGCGATAAATTATGTCAGAGAATTTGATCAGAATATCCCATTCTCCATGGTTATCAACGGTTCACTTTGCACCAGAGAGATTGCAGACTTTTTAGCGAAAAACAAGGTTGAAGTTATTGTA
This sequence comes from Bacillota bacterium, assembly GCA_017537495.1. Lineage (GTDB taxonomy): Bacteria > Bacillota > Clostridia > Peptostreptococcales > Anaerovoracaceae > RGIG7179. The sequence continues at coordinate 6,505 of JAFYKS010000107.1, forward strand.
TCTCTTGACGGACCGGAATACTGTCATAATGTTGCCAGATATTATGCAGGCGGCAGAGGGACCTATGAGGCTGCACTTCAGGGATATAAATTCCTGAAAGAAGCCGGATGCAGAACCGGAATCACAGCTGTGATTGGACCGCATAATGAGGATTATTTTGATGAGCTGATTCAGTGGGCAATTGAATTGAAACCGGACAGCCTCGGATTTTGCCTGCCTCATGGAGATGAGAATAATTTTGCGATGAAGCTGTCCTCCTTCGATGCAGTCCATGAAAAAATGATTGCTGCCTATGAAGTTCTGCATAGTCAGGGTATTTATCTTGTACAGGCAGAGCAGAAAATTAATGCGTTTATTCACGGATGGGCTGTACCGTATGAGTGCAAAGCCTGCGGAAAGCGTATCGTTGCCTGCAAAGACAGAAGGTTCGGAATCTGTGAAGGACCGATTACCCTGCATGATAAGTTTTATGACAGCATAGAATCACTTCCTGAGGCGGTCAGGGAGTATAAAAAAACATCTCCGTTTTATATTCAGGAATGCAGCAGCTGCATTGCTTACCGTATATGCGGAGGAAGCTGTGTGTACGATAAGCTTACACGATTCGGCCGCCCGGATGTTCAGGATGAATGCAGATGTGGTCTGAGCAGAATGATTGCAGAAAAAGCACTGGAATTAATCTTACGTCATGTGTCCGGCTGTGATGAAAGTCATATTTTAACGAAAGAAGAACGGCAGATAATCGGTGGGAGTATATGAATATGCAGGACTTTCTGGAATTTGTATGTAATGAATCAGGATACAGATTTGATTCTGTGCGGCCGCTCATCGGGGAAGGGTATTCAGGGAATGTCTGGAGAATCTCTGAGGACGTATGCATCAAAATATCTGAAAGCGGCAGAGTTCCGACATTTCCTGACGCTTTGCGAGAATGCAGAAATCTTTGCATCCCTTTCAGAACTTATGTATCTGCCTCCGGCATGTACAGGGCAGATGTTCAGCCCTTCCTGAATGGCTTATGCATTCAGGAATATATTATTCGGAAGGAGAAGCTGAGTGAAGAGGATACTGCATGC
>JAFYKS010000108.1 GCA_017537495.1 Bacillota bacterium
ATTTTCTGCCGGAAATAGTGTTGCGCGCGATCATTATGAAATCATAATGCTGCGGACCATCGGGAATGAATCCTTCTGCCAACAGATGACGGTAGCTTTCCTTCATCAGACGGCGAGCCCTGTTTCTCTTTACGCTGTTTCCGACTTTTTTACTTGCTAAAAAACCTGTTCTATTGTAAGCAAGTCCGTTTGGCTTATAGAAAAGCACTACGTACCTGTCTCCCACAGACTTTCCACGATTATAAATCGAATCAAAATCTGTTTTCTTTCTCAAAACATTTCTTTTCAGCATGTTTCCTCTTTTCAAGCTTTTTCAGCTGTTAACGCTTAAATTAAGCAGTTAACTTCTTTCTGCCTCTAGCTCTTCTTCTCTTCAGAACGTTTCTGCCGTTCTTAGTTGCCATTCTCTTTCTGAAACCGTGTTCCTTCATTCTCTGACGCTTCTTAGGCTGTAAAGTCATCTTCATAATTCGTTTTCTCCCTTCGTAAATTTAAAACTTCGTGTGCATCTAAATTCCAATGGCACACAGATACCAGAATAGTATACTCAAAAAGTATTTTATTGTCAACAAAAATATTCTCCAAAGACTGAAAATTCAATATTTTTGTGTTCCACAGCAATTCATAACATACTTATCCACAGAACAAGGATATATATGTGATTCTATCCTATCCTCAAACACCGGTTCTGTGAAATGATATGAATTTATCATTTCTCAAAAATATCAAAAATCTCAGTGATTTCAACAAAAACAACTGTTTTAGAATACATGTGGATTTTATTCACATTTTTATCCTTAATATGTGGATAACTTAGATTAAATTTCTTAAAAAATATATTTTCATTATCCACATAATTCACACTTGCATGTGGATAACTTTTTATATAAAATAGAGATTACCACATATAAACCATTACTGTGAATAAAATGGAAATGAAGGTTATATAAAATGAACAAATATGCTGCACTTACTCTGGAGTTACAGGAAGAACTGAAAAAACTCACCACCCCTGTCAGCTTTGATACCTGGCTGAAGCCTCTGGAAATACACCATATGGACGAAGAACTGAAAATCGCCTATTTTGGCATAAAGAAAACCAAGGGTATCGAAATCAACTTCATATTAAATATAGTAAGAAACCGTTACATTACCATTATCGAAGAATGTTTGGAATCTTTCATGGGTGAAAAATACCGTGTGATTGCCAAAGACATGGACGAATATAAGGAAGAAGAACCTGCAGCTGCCCCTGCCGTACAGGAAGAGCCGGAAGAACCGGTTATCCATGTGAAAGAAAAATATCTGGATAATCAGAAAATCTTCAATCCAAGATACAATTTCGATAATTTCGTAGTCGGCAACAGCAATAAATACGCACATGCAGCAGCACTGGCTGTAGCAGAATCCCCTTCCGAAGCATATAACCCTCTGTTTGTTTACGGAGGCTCCGGTTTAGGTAAGACACATCTGATGCATGCAATCGGAATTTATCTGCTGGAAAACAATCCTAATATAAATGTACTTTATGTATCCTCAGAAATGTTCACCAATGAACTGATCCGGGCACTGAGAGAGAATAAAATCAATGAGTTCAAGAATAAGTACCGTAAGGTTGACGTTCTTCTCATCGACGATATTCAGTTCCTGGAAGGAAAGGATAATACACAGGAAGAATTCTTCCATACATTTAATGCTTTATATGATTCCAACAAGCAGATCATCATTTCCAGTGACCGTGCCCCTAATAAGCTGGTAAATTTGGAAGACCGTCTCCGTTCCCGTTTCCAGTGGAACCTGATTGCAGATATCAATCCGCCTGATTATGAAACCAGAGTTGCAATTCTGACCAAGAAGGCGGAAAATATGAATATCGAAGTGGACGACGATTTATATGATGTAATCTGTATGATTGCTGAAAAAATCAAGGACAACATCCGTGAACTGGAAGGTGCATTTACCAGAATCGTTACCTTCTCCCAGCTGCTGGGTGAAAAAGCGGACAAGAACTTCGCCAGAAGAACTCTGAATGACATTCTTACCGACGGCGATATCAAGGTAACACCTGAAAAAATCAAGAAAGTTGTCTGCAAGCACTATAATGTAAAAATGGCAGATCTGGAATCTTCCAAGAAGCAGAACAGTATCGCTCATCCGCGTCAGGTAGCAATGTATCTGATCCGTGAAATGACCGATTACTCCCTGCCTAAGATTGGACAGATGTTCGGCGGCAAACATTACACAACTGTCATGTATGCCTGCGATAAAATCGAAGAGCAGTTCCACAGCGACAAGGCTTTCGCAAGAGTGATTGAAGAGCTGAAAGAGACCATTAAGGATTAAAATCTTTTTGCTCACAGCCTTTTCCTCAGAGCAAAAACAACAAAAAAACAAGTGTTTGCAAGGCCTGCATGAGTTATCCACAGAACTCACAGCCCCTACTACTATAACTACTACAAAAAATATAAATAATAATAAACAGACGGAGGTTTAAAATGAAATTTTCATGTAACCAGCAGAGTCTTTCCAAAGCTCTCAATATCGTACAGAAAGCTGTTACATCCCGTACTACCATTCCTATTCTGAAAGGGATCCTCTTAAAAGTAGATAAGGAAGGCAGACTGACCATGTCAGCATCTGATCTGGACTTAAGCATAGAAAAAACACTGGAAGTAGAAAATCCACGTGCCGGTGAAGTGGTTGTATATGCCAAGCTCTTTGGTGATATCATCCGTAAGCTGCCAAACGATATGATTACCGTAGAATTTGATGACGGTAAAGTTATGATTCGCTGTGCAAGCTCCGAATTCAATATTATCGGTCTTCCGGCTGACGAATTCCCTAACATCAATATGCCGGCTGACACCAGCGATCTGATTCTCTTCGATAAGGATGTTTTGAAGGAAATGATCCGCAAAACTTCCTTTGCTGCCAGCATCGATGAATCCAGAGGTGTGATTACAGGCGTACTCATTGAAATGCAGGAAAAGAGCCTGAACATGGTTGCACTGGACGGTTTCCGTATGGCCATCGCAAGAGAAGCAATGATTAACCGCGAAAGAGAAAATATCGTAATTCCGGCTAAGATTCTGCAGGAAATCAGCAAGATTATCAGTGAAGCAGAAACAGAAGAGCATGACCAGGTTCGTCTGTACATAAATGAAAAGAGAGCCATCTTCCTGATCGAAGATATCAAGGTGGTACTGCGTCTGCTGGATGGCGAATTCATCAAGTACCGTGACATTCTGCCGAAGGAAAACAAGACCAGAGTTGTGGTAAACAGAGGTGATCTGCTGAATTCCATCGAAAGAGCTTCCCTGCTGGCCAAGGTTGGTAAGAACAATCTGATCAAACTGGATATGAAGGGCAGCAACCTGGAAATTACCTCCAAGTCTGAAGAAGGTAATGTTAAGGAAGATGTGATGATTTCCAAGGAAGGCAATGACCTGACCATCGGTTTTAACTCCAAGTATCTGATGGATGTTCTGAAGGTTATCGAAGATGATCAGATTGTAATGCTCTTTAATACCAGCATCAGCCCTTGCCTGGTACAGCCTCTGACCGGTGAAGGTTTTGAATATCTGATTCTGCCTGTTCGTATTACCAATAATTAAAAAACATGTATATAAAAAACATTGAACTGCACAACTTCAGAAATTACGGAGATCTCGAGCTGGAATTTCATCCAAATGTGAATCTGATTTTGGGAAATAATGCTCAGGGAAAGACCAACCTGCTGGAATCCATTTATGTATGTTCCATGGGGAAATCTTTCCGTACATCCAAGGACAGTGAAATGATTCTCTTTGGTGAGGACTTCGGCCGTGTGAGAGTTGAGGCACAGAGGGATTACTACGATACTTCTGTGGAACTGATTTTTACCAGAGATTCCAAGAAGTCCGCCAAGGTGGACGGTGTGAAGATTAAGAAATCTTCTCAGCTTCTGGAAAATCTTTATATGGTTATTTTCTCACCGGAAGATCTGCGTATTGTAAAGGATGAGCCGGAAAAGCGCCGTAAATTTATAGACCGGGAGCTTTGCCAGCTTCGTCCGAAATATTACGAAGACCTGAGCAACTATAAAAAAGTTCTGCTGCAGAGAAATGCTTATCTGAAAGAATATGATGTGGATCCGTCTGTTATGGATTTGTGGGATATGCAGCTGGCCAGATACGGTGCATCGATCATGATGATGCGTGCTGATTTCATCAAGAAGCTGGACAAAATCAGCCGCGGCATACACGGTGCTATTACAAACGGCGGTGAAAATCTTCAGCTGAAGTATGTGCCCAATGTGGAACTGGCACCTTCTCTCTCTGAACTGGAAGAACGGTATTATCACATTCTGCGCAGTACTTTTGAAAATGATCTGCGTCAGCGGACTACCACCAAAGGACCTCATAAGGATGATCTGGAATTTTTCATCGACGGTATCAGTGTGAGAAACTTCGGATCTCAGGGACAGCAGAGAACCTCTGCCCTTTCCATTAAGCTGGCAGAACTGTCTCTGATAAAAGAGGAAACCGGTGAAGAAGCAATATTGCTTTTAGACGATGTGATGAGTGAGCTGGATCTGCAGCGTCAGGAATTCCTGGTGAAATCCCTGGCGGAAATACAGATGTTTATTACAACTACAGAAATTCCAGAAAAACTGAAAGAAACTCTGCCGGAAGGAAAGACATTCTATGTGATCTCCGGAAGTGTGGAGGAAGAATAAAAGAAAAGGAGAAAAATTATGAATCCTGTATATGAAAAATTATTAAAGTGTTATGAATGTGTACAGCAGAAGTTTGATTTTGATAAATTCCGTCCTGATGTTGCTATTGTTCTGGGTTCCGGCCTAGGAGAGTTTGCGCAGGATATCGATATTGTAGGTGAAGTGGACTACGGCGATATTGAAGGATTCCCCGTTTCTACCGTACCGGGCCATGCAGGAAAGTTCATTTTCGGTTATGTGGGTGAAGTAAAGGTTGTCTGCATGAAGGGACGTGTACACTATTATGAAGGTTATGATATCACGGACGTAGTTCTGCCAATTCGTCTCATGAAGATGATGGGTGCGAAGATTCTCTTCCTGACCAATGCATGCGGTGGTATAAATCCTTCTTTCGAAGCATGTGATTTCATGATGATTACCGACCACATTTCCTTATTCGTTCCGAATCCTCTGGCTGGTCCTAACATTGATGAACTGGGAACCAGATTCCCTGACATGTCTGAAGTTTACGACAAGGATCTGCGTGAACTGATTAAAGAAGCGGCAGCAGAAAATAACATCAAGCTGCAGAAAGGTGTTTACTGCCAGTGTTCCGGTCCTGCATTTGAAACTCCTGCAGAAATAAAAATGCTCCATGTATTCGGTGCAGATGTTGCAGGTATGTCCACTGTAGTAGAAGCAACTGCTGCAAACCACATGGGTATGAAAATCTGCGGTATTTCCTTCGTAAGCAATCTGGCAGCAGGCATCAGCCCTACGCCGCTGACTCATGAAGAAGTACAGGAAGCTGCTAATATTGCAGGTCCGAAGTTCCGTCTGCTGGTAGCAGAAACCGTGAAGAAATTTACCCGCGTGCTGTAGTAAAAAATTTTTTCAGGGTGTCTGAATTTGTCGAAAATAAATTTAAGCACAATACAGATATAACCTGTATGTGTTTTATAGTGAAAATTGCTTAAAAACCGCCCCTCTGGGCGGTTTTTTTAATTGTTTTGATTTAAATCTCCAAAACTTGCTTTTTGTATCGAAAAGTGATATACTTTTATGGATTATGGGGTTCTCTACCCCTATCGGCGAAAATAGGTAAAATAAGTTAAAAAATGTTTCTTAATTTAAGTTGAGAAAGGTGATTATATGAGTTTAGAAGAAAAAATGAACGGCCAGTATGATGCGGCGCAGATACAGGTACTGGAAGGCCTGGAAGCGGTTCGTAAGAGACCCGGTATGTATATCGGTTCCACCGGTCCGAGAGGTCTGCACCACCTGGTTTACGAAATCGTAGACAACAGTATTGACGAAGCATTAGCTGGCTATTGCAAGAATATCCATATCACCATCCAGAAGGATAATTCCATTATGGTTGAGGATGATGGACGAGGCATGCCGGTTGATATCCATCCTAAGATGGGTATTCCTGCGGTAGAAGTAATTCATACTGTTCTCCATGCCGGCGGTAAGTTCGGCGGCGGAGGATACAAGGTATCCGGCGGTCTGCACGGTGTAGGTGCATCTGTAGTAAATGCCCTCTCCACCCACATGGAAGTAGAAATTAAGCGTAACGGAAATATTTATAAGCAGGAATATGAAAGAGGCAAAACAGTAGCTCCTCTGGAAATCATCGGTTCTTCCAAGAAGACCGGTTCCAAGACTACTTTCTGGCCGGATCCTGAAATTTTCGAAACTACTGTATTTGAATATGATGTTCTGGAACGCCGTCTGAGAGAAATGGCATTCCTGAACAAGGGTATCAAGATTATCTTCAAGGACGAACGTGCTGGACAGAAGAGAAGTGATACATTCCACTATGAAGGCGGTATCCGTGAATTTGTTGAATACCATAACAACAGTAAGGAAGCGCTCCATAAGGACGTTATCTATTACGAAGTAATCAAGGATAACTGCGAAGTGGAAATTGCAATGCAGTATACCGACAGCTACAGCGAAAACATCATGGGTTACGCAAACAACATTCATACTACAGACGGCGGTACACACATCGTCGGCTTCAAGAGTGCTCTGACCCGTGTTATCAACGACTACGGCCGCAAGGCGAAGCTGCTGAAGGAAAATGAAGAAGCTCTTTCAGGTGATGACGTAAGAGAAGGTCTGACCGCAATTATTTCCGTAAAACTGTCTGAACCTCAGTTTGAAGGACAGACCAAAGCCAAGCTGGGCAACAGTGAAATCAGAGGTTTTGTGGAAACATCCACCAGTGAAAACCTGATGGCATTCCTGGAAGAAAACCCTGCTCCTGCCAAGGCTATCATCGAAAAGTGCGTAAAGGCAGCAAGAGCAAGAGAAGCTGCACGTAAGGCACGTGACCTGACCAGAAGAAAGGGTGCTCTGGAAAGCTTCTCCATGCCGGGCAAGCTGGCTGACTGTTCTGATAAAGATCCGAAGAACTGCGAAATCTTCCTGGTCGAAGGGGACTCCGCGGGCGGTTCTGCCAAGGAAGGCCGTGACAGAAAGCGTCAGGCAATCCTGCCTCTGAGAGGTAAGATTCTGAACGTTGAAAAAGCAAGACTGGACAGAATCCTGAGTTCTGACGAAATCAAGAACATGATTACTGCATTCGGATGCGGTATAGGCGAAGATTTTAATATTGAAAAATTAAGATATGACAAGATTATTATCATGACCGATGCGGACGTGGACGGCGCACATATCAGAACACTGCTTCTGACCTTCTTCTACCGTTTCATGAAACCGCTCATCGAAGAAGGCCATGTTTATGCTGCCCAGCCACCTCTGTATCAGGTAAAGAAGGGTAAGGATGTTTACTATACCTACAGTGAACCTGAACAGGAAAGACTGATGGCTTCCCTGGCGGACAAGCCTGGTAAGGCAGACATCCAGCGTTACAAAGGTCTGGGTGAAATGGACGCGGAACAGCTGTGGGAAACCACTATGGACTTCAATCACAGAACTCTGATCCAGATTACCATCGAAGACAGTGCGGAAGCAGACCACATCTTCTCCACTCTGATGGGTGACAAGGTACCTCCGAGAAAGAAATTTATCGAAGACCACGCACAGTACGCGACACTGGATATTTAGTAAAGGGGAAAGAGTATGGCAACATTTTTAGAGGATCAGAAACTGATCCAGCATGAAATTAATAAAGAGATGAAAGACTCTTACATCGACTACGCCATGAGCGTAATCGTAGGCCGTGCCCTGCCCGATGTAAGAGACGGTCTCAAACCGGTAC
>JAFYKS010000109.1 GCA_017537495.1 Bacillota bacterium
AGACCATGGAACGGCCTTGCTGACGGGCAGTAAGATTTTGTTTATAAATTAAGTTCATTATAAAAATGCAAAGCTGGAGGTAGCAAATATGCGTTATGAAACAACATACAAGTTAGAGGACTTCGTCCTCAATACTCAGTGGGAAGACCTGCCAAAGGAAGTTCAGGAAAGACTGAAGGGCTGTCTGGTGGACCTGATGGGTGCACTGGTAGTAGGAAGCCGTTCTGAACAGTTTGAAGTAGGCCTGAAGGTTGCTGAAACCATGTTCCACAGAGGCGAAAGAGAAATTCCTGTAGTAGGTTCCGACAAGAAGTTCAATATGTACGGTGCAGCTGCTGCTATGGGTCATTCTTCCAATGCCTATGACATCGATGACGGTCACAATATGACTCGTGCACATCCCGGTACTTCTTTCATCGGCGCTATTCTGGCAGCCGCATACGAAAAGAACCTGACCAGAAATGAAATGCTGGCAGTTATGGATGTAGCTTATGAAGTAACCATCCGCGGCGGTGCAGCAATGATGGAATACTATCAGTGGGCACACTCCTCCGGTACTTTCGGTGCACTGGGCGTAGCTGCAGGTGTAGGCCGTATCTACGGTTTCACCAGAGAAGAACTGAACAACGTTCTGTCCATCGCTGACTTTAACGCACCTCTGGTACCTGGTATCAGAAGCGTAGAATATCCATCCATGAACAAGGACGGTGTGCCATTCGGCGTAATGATCGGTCTGCTGGCTCTGCACGCTTCCATGTGCGGTTTCGAAGGCAACAAGAACCTGATGGAATCCGATGACCACAAGCACTTCCTGGATGACCTGGGAGAAAAGCACCAGGTTATGGATCTGTACTTCAAGCCTTACACATGCTGCAGATGGGGTCACCCTGCAATCGATGCATGTCTGGAAATCATGAACAACCACAACCTGACTGCAGAAGATGTAGAAAAGGTTACTGTATACACCTTCGAAAAGGCAACCATGCTGTCTAAGATTGTTCCTAAGGAAGTTGACGAAGCACAGTACAACATCGCATACCCTGTAGCGGCTGCTCTGATTTACGGTGACTTCGGCTGGGCACAGGTTCGTAAGGAAAGCCTGGGTGATCCTGCTGTAGTGGAAATGATGAAGAAGCTGAACTTCGAAATCGACCCTGCACTGGACGTACAGTTCCCTGCTAAGAGAATCTGCCGTGCAGAAATCGTAACTAAGGATGGCAGAACTCTGGTATCCAGCGAATGCGAACCTCGCGGTGAAGCTCACGAAAACATCCAGGTAGACTGGCTGTGCGACAAGTTCAGAAGAATTACCGGTCCGGTTCTGACAAGCGAATGTCAGGAAAAGATTATGGGAATGATCTGCGGCGAAGAAAACGTTCCTGTAAGAGCAATTGTTGACGAAATCAACAAAGCAGAATACTGGAAGGACCTGTAGAAAGGAAACTCATGGGCGATATTGAAAAGCTCTTTAAGGACAAGGGATACATCGAAGGGATTACCATTATCAATGTAGAAGGAGAGATTCTGTTCTCGGCCAAGTTTAACAGCAAGATGAGTCAGAATCCTGTGAACTACGAGACGGTGGGAAAGAAATTCCTGGAAGTGTATGAAAATCTGGATGAAAACAACAGCAGTACATACCGTGCCATGCGGAATGGTGCACCTGTGTACGTAGAAGATCAGGAACTGGTCAGCGCAGGCAAGGAACCCATCCATATTTCATCCCTGTCCGTTCCTATAAAAAGCGGTGGCTCCATCGTTGGAGCCATTGACCTTTCTGTAACTTCAGACGGTCAAAAAAATGAAGATGCTGTTGAAATCCGCGACGAAGTATTGTATGCTTATAACAAGGTGGAAAGCCTCCACCGTGGTGATGACAAGGCCATCTACAACCTGGATGACATCCAGACCTGCGATCCGAAGATGATTGAGCTGAAGGACAACGTGAAGAAGTTCGCTCAGTCTGATCTGCCGGTGCTCATTTACGGAGAAACCGGAACGGGGAAGGAACTGGTTGCGCACTCCATTCATCAGTGCAGCCGGAGGGCGAATAAGCCTTTTGTGGTACAGAACTGTGCATCCATTCCGGCCAACCTGATTGAAAGTATCCTGTTTGGTACATCAAAAGGTGCCTTCACCGGCGCTGTGGACAACATGGGTCTGCTGGAGCTGGCAGACGGAGGGACTCTCTTCCTGGATGAAATCAACTCCATGCCGATGGAACTGCAGCCCAAGATTCTCCGTGTGATTCAGGACGGGACATTCCGCCGCGTAGGCGGAAAGGAAGTCCATCATGTAGATGTGCGGATTGTATCTTCCACCAACGAGAAACTGGAAAGCATCATTGCTGAAAACCGATTCCGCCCGGACCTGTACTACCGTCTGGCAGTACTGGTGCTGGAAATTCCGGGGCTCAGTGAACGTAAGAAGGACATTCCGGTGCTGACCAACTACTTTATCGGACGGTACAGCAGCATGTTTGGCCGCAAAATCCGCAAAGTTTCTCCTGGCGTGTACGACGCCCTGGCCAAGTGTCAGTGGCCCGGCAACGTGAGAGAACTGGAAAGCGTGGTTGCTTCGGCTGTCTGCATGGCAGATGAACAGGCGGAAACTCTGGAGTACAGACATTTTGCCAACCGGCTCAACTTCGCACAGAAGGAAGAAGTACCGGTGGCGTTTCCTGAAACAAATGATTCACAGGCAGACCTGTCGGATCTGGTATCGGGATATGAAAAGACCCTGATTCGGAAAGCTCTTTCCGAGTCTGAGGGAAACATAACGAAAGCTGCGGCACTGCTGAATGTACCGCGGCAGACCCTGAGCCGAAAGGTGAGGGAATACGGACTGCAGGACTGATTTTGAGCAGGAAAACTGCCGGGCCGCTCGGTTTTGAGCGCCATAAAACGGTCGCAGGACGGACAAATATGCTCATATTTGAGCGATATGTGGCTGGGGCAATGGGTGAAAACGTTGGAATTTCAATGTTTCGCTGAAAATTAAAAGTTGGCACATATCTTGCTCTTATATAAGATATAATTATTTAAACCAAATCAATCTTGAAATTTATCTATGTTGAGAAGGGAGAAAGAAAGAAATGAAATTTGGTGTTTTAAAGGATATTAAAGTTGGTGAATACAGAGTAATCGCTACTCCTGCAGAAGTTGGTGCTATCGTAGGCGACGGTCACGAAGTATACGTAGCAAGCAATGCAGGTTATGCTGCTGGTTTCGACGATGCTGAATACGCTGCTGCTGGTGCAACTGTTCTGGCTACAAACGAAGAAATCTGGGCAACTTGCGATTTCGTAGCAAAGGTTAAGGAAATCGAACCTTCCGAATACGACCTGATGAGAGAAGGTCAGTATATCTACACCTGTATTCACCCAGCTGGTCATAGAGAAGAAGTTGATGCTCTGCTGGAAAAGAAGGTTATTTCCATCACAGCAGAAGACTCTCACAGATACGGTTCCCCTAACTGCGAAGCAGCAGGTAAGGGCGGTGCTTTCATGGGCCTGTGGGCTATGTGCTCCACTAACGGCGGTTCCGGTAAGTTCGTAAGCGGTCTGGGTGCTGCTCCTGGTATCAAGGCTCTGGTTTGCGGCTGCGGCGTTGTAGGTAAGGGTGCTATCGAAGTTCTGGTAACCATGGGTGCATGGGTAACTGTAGCTGACATCAACATCGGTGCTTTAAGAGACATCGCTACCAAGTACGATGGCAGAGTAAACACCATCATCTCCAACAAGTACAACATTGCTAAGGAACTGCCTACTACTGACCTGGTAATCAACTGCGTAAGATGGCCTAAGAACGCTACTGAACCTATGATCTCCAGAGAAATGGTAAGAACCATGAGAAGAGGTTCCGTAATCGTAGACGTTTCCAACGACGAAGGTTGTATCGAAACATTCCACGAAACTACTCACGAAGATCCTATCTACACTGAAGAAGGCGTTGTTCACTACTGCGTATCCAACATCCCTGGCGCATTCGCAGGTTCCACTTCTCAGGCTTATGCTGCAGGTGTTCTGCATCACTTCAGAAACATCATGAACCTGGGCCTGGCAGAAGCTTGCGTAAGAGACGGCTTCCTGAGAAGATCTCTGACTACTTACAAGGGTTACCTGACTCACGAAGAAACTTCCGGTATCCAGAACAGACCATGGGTTAAGCCTGAAGTAATTCTGGGCATTGCAGACAGACAGTTAGACTATGCTCCAGCTCCAACTGTAACCAAGTCTGACAACTTCTACGAAGAATTCAAGTAAGAATTCGCGTAAATGTGTTAATTCGGAAGAATTTTAGCTTCTTCATTATTTTCACACGAATTATAAAGAAACCATCTCCTTCGGGAGATGGTTTCTTTTTTTGCAATATTCAGATGCAGTCGTTTACTGCCGCAGGTAGTCTGTCAGCTTCCGGTCAGCCAGACGCCAGTACCCCAGTCGGTACAGAAGCCTGCCGCGGAGCAGTTCCATGGCGATGTCATGGCCGAACCAGCCAATATCGTTTTTTATCCACTGATACCAGTTGAAATCTTTTTTATACTCATTGAGATAGATGCTGGCAATGCGGTCGGTCAGCACGTAGTTCCAGCAGCCCAGCGGCCACACCAGACGGAAGAGTTTTTCCGGAATGTCAGTAAAGATGGCGGTCGGTTCACAGACAACGATACGCCCTGCTTTGCGATCCACACGGGTGGAAAGATGGTCCCAGGTGATTTTATCTTCTGTAATGTGAAGCCGCACCAGTTCCCCGTATTCTGTGTGCTTCTGACGCCTCTGATAGTCCGTATCAAAGACGAAATTGCCGAGGGAATAGAAGATTGCCTTATCGCCCAAAATCTCGTAATTCTGGACCGTATGGGAGTGATGGGAGATAATGATATCTGCACCGTAATCCAGGAACTTGTGATACATTTTCCGCACATAAGGCAGCGGCATGCTGGCAAATTCTTCGCCGCCGTGGACAATCAGGATGCACCAGCGGTTTCTGGATTTGATATCCCGGATATAGCCTGCGATTTTTTCCGGGTCATCGTAGGTGATGCAGCCGGGCTTGTCAGGACCAGCCTTCAGGAAATCTTTATAATAAACGATGCTCATGATGCCGATGCCGCCGCACTCCGGCAGTTCCACAGGACGTGCCGCTTCTTCTTCATTGAAACCAGCGCCAACCGTACGGATTCCGTTTTCTGCGGCAATTCGCATGGTATCTTCCAGCCCTTCTTTGCCGCAGTCCATCACATGGTTGTTAGCCAAGGTCCAGATATCTGTATTCAGCTTTTTCAGCCAGCCAAGAACCTTCGGGGAGTTCACGTGAGTCAGAGAACCAGCTTTGCCGGTAAAAGCTCCATCGGTAACGGGAGCTTCAATATTGGCTGCTACGTGGTCTGAAGCTGACAGAAAGTCCACGATTTCCTGATCCATCAGGTCTTCGCGCTGCCAGCCATCGGCAAAATATTTTGAAAAGGCGATATCGCCGGTAAAGGCAATGGTAGTTTTCATGATACTTACCTCGATATGAAAAAAGCCCGCAGGAAATACGGGCTCAATTATTAAATGCTTCTTTTGTTGTTCAGAGCCTTGCGGACGATTTTCTCCGCATGGATATAGGAACCATGGTCAATCACATAGTTGTAGCGAAGCAGCTGGCCGCCGTCCGCTTCAAACTTGTGAATCAGGTCCATGTCACTGGATGAAGCAAAAGTTTCGAAATGTTTCGGCACGATGATTACATCTTTGTGCTTGAGGAATCCATCCAGATTCTCGTCACCAAGCAGGTGAGCACAAAGTGTTCTTCCTTCGGAAGTTGGCATGCTTGCGTAGTTCATGCGGACAATGGTCAGGAAGTTATGACTGGAGCAGACAACACCCACACGTGCATTTTCGGGCACATGGGCCAGTTCAATGATGGTTTCGGTGGATGTCATCATAGCCAGCATGCTGAAAACCTTATTGGAAGCAATAAACTCTTCCACTTCACTGTAATGTGATGTGGTAGTCAGTATGATGTCGTAATCGGAATTCAGCTTATCTGCAACTTCTGCAATCTGCCGGAGTGAGAAGCTGACAACCTGGGTATGAGGAATCTGTGACAGCTGAGATTCCATCAGCTGAAGCACTTCCGGATTGCAGTCAATGACAGCAATCTTAACCAGGTCATACTCTTCGTCCAGTCCACGCAGCTTCAGATTGATGTAGATTTCCATCTCTCTCGGAGTGAACCCAAGGCATTCAAGTTCTTCCAGGAGCTCGTCAATGGCAGCCATGGCACGGTCTTTACGGCTGCCGGACTCCATGGCTTCCTGTTCCTTGACAAAGGTTCCTTTTCCCTGGGTCATTTCAATGGCGCCCAGGGTTTCCAGATGATCATATGCATGTTTGATAGTACCCTGAGACAGACCCATTTCTTCTGCAAGTTCTCTTACAGTAGGAAGTTTGGTGCCGGCAGGCAGGGTTCTGGATTTAATGTCCCGCAGGATTGCTTCAGCCACCTGTTTATAGATGGGAGTATCGCTGGAGGGAACTATGGAATAATTCATTTGGAATCCTCTTTATTATTTGTCCATGGACAGGTATTCTGCACGGCCCTGTTCATATAAATTGTTGCCTTCGCTGTCGATGATAACAACTGCAGGCAGATCTTCCACTTCCAGGCGGCGGATTGCTTCTGCGCCCAGATCTTCATAGGCAACTACTTCTGCCTTCTTGATGCACTTTGCCAGCAGTGCACCTGCACCGCCGATAGCACCAAAGTAAACTGCACCATTTGCCTTCATGGCATCTACAACTGCTTCGTTACGCTTGCCCTTGCCGATCATGCCCTTCAGGCCGATGTTCAGCAGATCCGGCGCATAAGCGTCCATACGGTAGCTGGTGGTAGGGCCGGCAGAACCGATAACCTGGCCTGGCTGTGCAGGAGCAGGACCTACGTAGTAGATGATAGCATCAGTTACGTCGATTGGCAGTTCTTTTCCTTCTGCCAACAGTTCGCAAAGTCTCTTGTGAGCTGCGTCTCTTCCTGTATAGATTACACCGCTGATGAGTACGTTGTCACCGCAGCGCAGGTCTTTTGTTTTTTCCAGAGTCAGAGGTGTGGTAATTCTCTTTTCCATTTTCTAAATACCTCCTGATTATAATACCGCAGACTTATGGCGGGTTACGTGACAGTTGATGTTAACAGCGCATGGCAGGCCAGCGATGTGAGTTGGCAGAGTTTCGATGTTCACTGCCAGTGCAGTGGTCTTGCCGCCGAATCCCTGTGGTCCGATGCCCAGCGCATTAACCTTTTCCAGCATTTCCTTTTCCAGTTCCGCATAGAATGGGTTTTCACTTCTTTCGTCAACAGGTCTCATGAGGGCCTTCTTTGCCAGGTATGCAGCCTTGTCGAATGTGCCGCCGATACCTACGCCTACCACGATTGGAGGACATGGGTTCGGACCAGCTTCTTCTACAACCTTCACGATGAAGTCTTTAACGCCCTGCAGGCCGTCGGATGGCTTCAGCATCTTGATCTGGCTCATGTTTTCGGAACCGAAGCCCTTAGGTGCTACGGTAATCTTCACCTGATCACCAGGAACCAGGTCAATATATAATACGGCAGGAGTATTGTCGCCGGTATTTACACGGTCAATAGGATCCTTTACGCAGGACTTACGCAGAAAACCTTCTACATAACCCTGACGTACGCCTTCGTTTACAGCGTCCTTCAGATCGCCGTCAATATGCACATCCTGGCCGATTTCCAGGAAAACGCATGCCAGACCGGTGTCCTGACAGATTGGAACGTTATCGGTATCTGCAATCTGGAAGTTTTCTTCAATCTTGCCGAGAACTGTCTGTGCGATAGGGAAAGGTTCGCAGGCACGGCAGGTAGTAATTGCTTCCTTCACGTCACCTGGCAGATGGCAGTTGGCATCGATGCACAGGTCACGAACGATTTTTGTGATATCTGTTGCTTTAATTTCTCTCATTTTTCTGTATCCTCCGTTAAAATTCAATACGGTTCAGGTCGCTGGTGCTCTTATCCCAACGTTCGCCGACCAGTCCGATGACAATGTACTTTTCCTTAATCGGGTCGAAGAAAACTTCCTTCAGCAGACGGAAGTTAACGATCTGACCGGTGGAACGTACATGAATACGAGGACCGGTGCATGGGTGAATAATATCGCCGATGGAAATATGATCTTCGTCGTAATAGGAAACACCGATATCCTGGTCAATGATCGCCTGTACTTTAGCCTGCAGTGCACGGATGTCGAAAGTAGGTTTTTCCTTGAATTCCAGGCAGAATCCTCTCTTAACATCCCCGTGAGTACACTGTTCCAGCCATTCTTTTTCAAGACAGTGTTCAACCAGGTCTTCTGCAGTATGGGCCATCTTACGGTATTTGACAGACTGATGGCAGATGTTGGCGATATCTTCTGGTAACGGACCGAACATGGTCGGACGGGTTACCATGATTTCTTCGCCTACGCCGATCAGCAGCTGCGCATTCATATCCAGGTAAGGATAGAGCAATTCGAAGTGTTCTACGATAACACGGCGTTTTTTCTTAATGGCTAACTGGACTGCTTCCGCAATCACATGAATCTGCGTGAATGCCATTTCAAAACGCATATCTATATGATAGGTATGCGGTGCACAGAAACCGTTTTCTTCGTCTACATTAAGCAGCGGAATCGGACGGATGTTTACGCCTTCGTCATCATTGGTCAGGTCAACACCCGGGAACATACCTTTTACCAACATGCTCTTACCGGAACCGGATTCACCGATAATTCCGATCAGCAGGTCGAATGGACTCAGGTACTGCTGTGCAATATCCATACCCAGACGAAGCATACGTGCATTGCCGCGCGGAGCGAAAAATACACTGTAAAGATGGTTCGGATGGGTCATATGTTCAAAATAATGATAGGACATGGTAACCTCCATTTACAAAATTGTACACATATTGTTATAGAACATTATACTACCATCATACATCGACCGGCGGAATTTTTCAACAGAAAAAGGTGCATCAATTGTATGTAATTTGTATCTGAAAAATAACATTGCGAAACAATCCGCCATGGGGTAGAATAAGGTATTAATGTTTATTCGGGGGAATATATCATGTTTTTAACAATGACTTGTATTGTATTATTTGTTGTAGGGGGTCTGATGGCGATTAAGCCGATGACTTACTGGCAGATTGGCCATATGATGCACAAGGATGCGGAAGCACCTGGAGAAATGTATCTGCGGATGATCCGTATTTCCGGTGTGATTGTTATCCTGATTGCCGGAGTTCTGACAGCCATCGGCATGCTTCCGGATGTGACCGGAAAAACTGTGGAAGTATCCGGCGGCGATAACTGGGAATACTCTTTTTCTGCAGATGAAGGTATGGCAGAACTGAAGCACATTGGTGCAGTGGAGAATGCCAATCCGTATGAACTTGTTTTCGATGGAGAGAATATCTATTTCCTGGGAAGAGAAGTGGAAAACGGAAGTGAAACCGGAAGAGTGGGCGTTTACAGTATGCCGGCCGCAGAAAATTTTGCCGGTGAAGCGGAACTTCTTGCGCAGCTCAATGAGAAGACCGGTGAGTATGAAAATCTCCAGCATGAAAAGGGACGTCTGATCTGGCTGCAGCAGTCCATAGAAACAGAATGTACAGCAGTCTATGTGCTGGATCTGAAAGCGGGCGGAGAGCCTGTGCTGCATTGCACCCTGCTGGAACCAATGGAGGAGTGTATTTATCATGACGGACAGCTTTACTGGACTGACGGAGATGCAGCCAAATCCTCACTGCTTTACTGGGATGGCGAAGAGGCATGGAAACTGGTGGGCAAGACCCACAGAAGCCGATTTGGTCTGCATATGGAAGACGGTTGGATTGGCACGCCTACAGACAAGCGGGCATCCATATCCCGTGTAAATCTGGATAATGAAGATGAAATGAAGCTGGAACTGAAACTGAAGGGTGCAGATGGAATCTGGACCAGCGACAGATATACTCTGATGTCCGTCCTTGGCGGTCAGGCTGCTGTGATTGTACATGAAGGAAAAGATGCATATCAGTATGTGCTGAAAGATATCGGTGACTATGGTCTGATGGACATGGCCGGAGACCGGATCTGGCAGATGAATGACAATGTGCTGACTGTCTACAATATGGAAAATATGACTTTCTGTGAGCTGAATGTTCCTGCAGACGGCGTTACAGCCATGGATGTTTCTGAGGATGGAAGCGTAATGCTGTATGACAGCGAAAAGAATCTGGTATATTTTTCAGAATTTTCAGATTGAATTCTGAATTAAAAAGTGGTATAGTTAGTTAAAGTAATAAAGACATCCCGCGTGCCATTACGGAGCGAGTAAGATCCGCTTCCGGCACGCCTGATATACTTAAAAGGGTCCCTCACAAAAGAATCGGCTGCGTGGGGGGCTTTTTGTGTGGGTATTTGCTTGCATCAGAGGATGCAGATGGCTATAATAATGTTAAGAAGAAAGGGGAGATCGTTATGCATTATGAAATGGAAATTGCAGGACTGAAACGGCAGCTGCCGCTCTGTCCAGTAACAGAAGATTTATATATCGGTGCTTTTATCATGTTCGGTGATGTGGAAATGACCGTGAAGGCAGCGGAGGCGCTGCTGCAGAAAGCACCGGATTTTGACGTGCTGATGACAGCTGAATCCAAGGGCATTCCGCTGGTTCATGAAATGGCCCGTCAGGCCGGCCGCAACGATTATGTGGTGGCAAGAAAGGGTTCCAAGCTTTACATGACCAATATTATTTCCACGGAAGTGGACTCCATTACAACTGATCATATTCAGACTCTCTGCATCGGTCAGGCCGAAGCGGATA
Organism: Bacillota bacterium; assembly: GCA_017537495.1. Classification (GTDB taxonomy): domain Bacteria; phylum Bacillota; class Clostridia; order Peptostreptococcales; family Anaerovoracaceae; genus RGIG7179. The sequence goes on from JAFYKS010000109.1 coordinate 10,856, forward strand.
TGCTGCGCGGGCACCGGGTTCTCATCGTAGATGATGTAATCAGTACTGGTGAATCTCTGAAGTCTATCGAAGTTCTAGTGAACCAGGTTGGCGGAAATATCGTGGGCCGCATGGCTGTTCTGGCAGAAGGTGAGGCGGCAGACAGAGATGATATTATCTATTTGGAAAAACTCCCGCTGTTCAATCCGGACGGTACGGTGAAATAAATGGGTCTGATTAAACGGCTGATTGTACTGATTCTGCTGGTTGTCATGTCCTGGATCGGTCTGACCTGCTGGAGCGGATGGAAGATGTATGAAACGGCTCTGGCTGAGATGCCGCTGACCCAGAAGGTGGACGCCGTGCTTTCCCAGCAAAGCTTCACACCGCTTTCTGCACTGCCGAAGACTTACGTGGATGCGGTGCTGGCGGTGGAAGACCGTAACTTTTATAAACATCACGGTATCAGCCTGCGGTCCACAGCCCGTGCTCTGATACGGAACTTCCAGGAACGAGACGTGGTGGAAGGCGGAAGCACCATTACCCAGCAGCTTGCCAAACTCTGGTATTTCGAGCTGGATAAACGGTACGACCGGAAGGTGGCAGAGCTTCTCATGGCCTTTAACATCGAAAAGAATTATGAAAAGGTAGATATTCTGGAGTTCTACTTTAACTCTATCTATTTCGGATCCGGTTATTATACCGTTTATGATGCATCTGTGGGATATTTCGGCGTAGCGCCGGCAGACATGAATGCCTACCAGTGTACCCTGCTGGCAGGAATCCCGAATGCACCGTCGGTTTATTCACCGGATGTGAACCCGGATCTGGCCGAACAGCGCCGCCAGCAGGTCATTCACTGCATGGAGCTGTACGGGTACATTGAAGAGGGAGCCATTGAATAAAGAAGAACGGGGCTGCCGCATTTTATTGAATAATGCGGCAGCCCTTTACTATTGGCATGTTCAGCCCAAATTTGCACATGAAAAAATTATATGATATAATTTTGATGTTTATTTTGAGGGAAGAAGGTCTAAGCTGTGAAAAATGATGAAATACTGTATCATCAATATCAGGCGGGCGATGAAAACGCTGCTGACCAGCTTGTTGAACGATATGGTGATGCACTTACAATATATATCTATGGTTTTACAGGCAATATTCATGACGCTGAGGATCTTATGATCGAAGCATTTTCTTTGATGTTTGCAAAGGCCAGACCGGTGAGCGAGCCAGGCAGTTTCAAGGGTTACCTGTTTAAGATAGGCCGTAATCTGGCAGGCAGATATAAAAAGAAAAAAGTTCTCAAACTGCTCAGTTTTGAAGAGCTTACCTTTGAACCTAAAAGTGATATACTGGCTGAAACTTCCGTTTACGGAAAGGAGCGGAAGCTGCTGCTCTATAACGCCATGGCGAAGCTGAAAGAAGAGTACAGGGAAGCTTTGTATCTGGTATATTTTGAAGATCTCAGTTACCGTCAGGCAGCCGCTGTTATGGGTAAATCAGAGAGCCAGATTACCAAACTGGTTTACCGGGGAAAGCAGAGTCTGAAAAACATTCTGAAGAAGGACGGATTCGACTATGAGGACAAATAAGGAACGTACGGAAGTAATTAAAAAACGTACTGCAGAAATAAAAGCGCAGCAGGAAAAAAACAGAACAACTAGATTTATGGTAGCAAGTATAGCTTCGGTTGCTGCCTGTCTGTGTATTTTAACGTGCGCAGGTCTTAAAATGCCGCAGATTATCGCCCGCTTCAGTGTGATAAACATATCCCATTCTGCGGGGACTGCCAGCATGCTGACAGACAGCGACAGTCTGGGGTATGTTATCATGGCTATATTTGCATTTTTACTGGGCTGCTGTGTAACAACAATGTTACATGTGATTCACCGCAGGAACCAGCGTCAGAAAAAGGAGTCCGGCAGGGATGAATAATTTTGAAACTTTTGACAATTTGTTTCAGCTGTTTTCGCTGATAATGATGATGATAATTGCAGCTATATCGGGCCTTGGGATGAAGAGCCGCAAGCTTGTGGTGCTTGCCTGCGGTTATGGGAGTTTTATTCTTGGACTGCTTTTTTATATGCTGCATCTGGCGATTCTGGGTGATATCCCAAGAGTTTTTTACGTATCGGAAGTTTCCTGGATGGCGGGGTATCTTTTTTACCTGTTCCTTGTAACGCTGAGAAAAGAAGGGGAGACTCCTGTGTTTGAGGTCCTTCCGGCTGTATTTGCTGTGCTTACAGCTGCAGCCGCAGTGTATAATGATGTTATGGGTGGTTCTATACTCATGTCACTGTCTTTTGGTGTGGTGGCAGGCTGTATCGTATATATTTCTGTGTCCGGCCTTTTGCGTGCAAAGGAAGCCGGAGAAAACCCTGCACCCTTTGATATAGCTATGGTTGCAGTTGTAGTTCTTCAGAATATGGTCTATTTTATTTCCGGATACATCGTGGATTATACCAGATTCAATCTGTATTTTGCTGCTGATATACTTTTGACACTTTCCATGTGCAGCCTTTTCTGGTTTATCAGAAAGGAGGTGCGGACTAAATGACATACATTGAAAATATTATGGTCTGTATTGCAGTGCCTCTGCTGCTGTCCCTGCTATTCATCAAAGGAAATCAAAGAAAATTTATTATTTTCCTCTGCCTCGGGATGGGAATCTGCATGATTTCAGCATATGTGAACAGCTTCTTCATGATGTTTTATCAAGTGGACAGCGTAACTGTAGCTATTGAAATTTCACCTGTATGCGAGGAACTCCTTAAAATGGTTCCGCTTCTTCTGTACATACTCATATTTGAACCTGAACCAAAAGAAATTACTCCAGCAGCTATTGCTATTGCTGCAGGGTTTGCGACTTTTGAAAATGTATGTTATCTGTCGGAAAACGGTGCAGGAGACTTCACATTCCTTCTGATCCGCGGTTTGTCAGCAGGTGCCATTCACATTCTCTGCGGTATTGCGGTTGGACTTGGAATTGCCTATGTGTTCCGCCAGCGCTGGCTTGCAGTGACAGGGACTGTGGGCATTCTGGGAGCCTGCATCGTGTTCCACGCTCTGTATAATCTCCTTGTTACAGCAGACGGCATGTGGCAGACCATCGGACATCTTTTCCCTTCAGTGCTGATCATAGTTATTTTTGTGCTGAGGCTGATGCTCCCGAGAGTAGATATTAAACTCGATTAAATTTCAAAAAATTTTTAAAAACTTCTGCCTGATGGTGGAAGTTTTTCTTATTTTTTGCCTTTAATATATTAAAGATTCATTTTAAAGATATTTCTGAAAGGAGGCCGGAAATAAAATGGATAAGAGAAGCCGAATGAAGCTTATCCGCAGACGTGTTTCCAAATACCGAAGCCGTTATGAAAAACGGATCATCGGATGCCTGGGAATTCTGTGTGCATGCCTGACAGCAGGCATGGGCTATCTGCTGAAAATAAAGCAGTATCAAGGCGTATTTACACAGCAGAGTGAATATGGTTCGGTACTTCTGCACAACAGCGGAGAACCATATATTGTGATAGGAGTAATTTCTTTCATCTGTGGGGCGGCCTTCACAATTTTATGTATAAAACTGAAACAGAGGAAGTATATGACATCAGCAAAGGAGGGCGCGGACTAAATGATTAAAGCAAAACGTCTGGAAAAGGGCGATACAATCGGGGTAGTTTCCCCGGCCAGTCCTTCCGAAAACCGGAGTGAAATCATCCGGTCCAAGGAATATCTGGAGGCTAGGGGCTACAAGGTGGTCATTGGAAAAAACGTAAACAAGACCAAGGGATTCACGGCAGCCAGCGAGCAGGAAAGGGCAGACGATATCAATGAAATGTTTGCAAGAGATGATATTGATGCAGTTTTTGCAACCCAGGGCGGATATGGTTCAGCTCAGCTCATAGATAAAATCGATTATGAACTTATAAAGAATCATCCGAAGATTTTTACCGGGTTCAGCGATATTACATCTCTGCATCTGGCTATTCAGAAGTTCAGCGGGGTCATGACATTCTACAGTCCGGGGATGGCAAGGTTCAACGAAGAATTCCTTACAGATTACACCAAAGAAAGTTTCTTCAAGACTCTTGAAAATCCGGAGCCTGCAGGAGAAATCAGAAAAGCTGATCCTAAAAAATGGATTCACACCATCAGCGGCGGCGTATGTGAGGCACCGGTGGTTGGAGGCTGCCTGACACTTTTATGTGCCAGCCTGGGAACTCCTTATGAATTTGACTGTAAAGATAAAATCCTGTTTTTTGAGGATGTTGACACAGAACCATGGATGATAGACCATGCGCTTTGCCATCTGAGAAATGCAGGAAAACTGGACGACGCTGCAGGTTTTATGATTGGTCACTGCGAAAACTGCCAGCCTTTCGATTATAAACCGGGCTTCTGCTGTGATATTTCACTTGAGGATGTGCTTACATATTATCTGGAGCCACTTGGCAAACCTGCACTTTACGGACTGCCTATGGGTCATGGCGATGATCTTGCAACACTGCCTCTCGGAGCAATGGCAAGGCTCGATGCAGACAAAAAGATATTTACGGTAATTGAAGCCGGAGTAATATAAATTAACAGACAGGAGGAAACAAAATGAAAAAGAATTTAAAAAAGATGTTTGTGCTTGCACTTGCAGTTATGATGATTTTCTCACTTTCCGCATGTGGCGGAGACACAACTACAGATGAAGGCGGCGAAGTAATTTTCAATGTGGCAACTACCGGTGGTTTTGACACATTCAATTTCTTCAGTACAGAAAGCAGTATCGTTTATGACTGGCTCAATATTTCTTATGATTCCCTGATTGCTTATGACGAAAACTATGAAGCAATTCCAAGAGTAGCTTCCAGCTGGGAGCAGGATGGCAATACCTGGACTTTCCACCTGAGAGACGATATTTATTTCTCCGATGGTGAGCAGCTTACATCTGCAGACGTTAAGTGGACCTATGAAAACGCAATCGACAGCTACATGTATTCCACACATGCTGACGGTTTCGACTCAATCGAGTGCCCTGACGATTTCACCGTAGTATTTACATGCGCGAATGCAAAGCCAGATATGCTTTATCAGATCATTCCTATTTTACCTGAACATATCTGGAGTGCAGCAGAAGATATATTCAGCTATGAGTCCGAACAGCTTGTAGGTTCTGGTCCTTTCATTTACAGCCCGGAAAGAAGTGCAAGCGGCAGCACTGCATTTGTTAAGAATGAAAATTACTGGGGCGATGTTCCTGTAATCGACGTGCTGGTATTTACTGAGTATGACAACTCTGATGCAATGGCACAGGCGCTTAAACTGGGAGAAGTAGACGCATGCTACACACTGGAAAAAACACAGCTGGATATTCTTCAGGCAACAGAAGGAATTGAAGCCGGCGCATATAATTCTTTCGGCTTCGAATATCTGGGATATAATCTTCTGGATGAACTTTGCGCAGATCAGTCAATAAGACATGCAATCGATTATTGTACAGACAAGAATTTAGTTGTTGAAATGAGCTACGGCGGACTTGCTGAAGTTGCATATGGACCTGTAAGCAATACAGGATTTGAATATGCTCCTGCAGAAGCAAGAGACTTTAATATTGAAAAGGCCAATGCAATTTTAGATGATGCCGGATATAAAGATACAGACGGAGATGGAATCCGCGAAATGAATGGCAAAAAAATCAGTCTTGAGCTTATCACATCCTCTGACAGAGCATCATGGCAGAGCGCTGCTGTAAATATGCTTATTACAAACTGTGCTGAGGCAGGCATTGAAATTACATGGGTACCTATGGATGAAACTGCTATGTGGGATACCTGCTATGACGGAAATCCAGAATGGCAGCTGACTATGGACGGCTGGGGCGGTGATGCTGATCCTGCTGCAATCATGTGTATTTTCCTCGATTATGAAGTGGCAGGATACGCAGGCGTATCCTATCAGAACCCTGATTTTGACGCGGCATATGATTTAGCATATTCTACTGCAGACGATGCAAAGAGAGCAGAATATATCGCTGACTGCCAGAAGATTTTATATGAAGATTGTCCATATACATTCCTTTGCTTCGACCAGAATGTACAGGCAATCAATTCTGCAGAGTGGACAGGATACAGTGCAACCGCACACGGTCTTTTCGGCAACGAGTTAGTATATAACTACTGCCATATTGCGCCTGCTAAATAACAATAATTTAGTGTTTTGAGAGGGGCATTTTATGCCCCTCTGGTTATATCTGAAATAAATGAAAGGAGGAAAAAGGATTGGCAATACGTACTTTAAAGAGATTTTTCTTTTCATGTGTTACGATATTTTTCGTAATCGCTTTTAACTTTTTCCTGTTCAGAATAATGCCCGGCGATGTAGAAACCATCATTGCAAAGGCAAATACTTCAGAGGCAGTAAAAGCAAGACTTCTGGCGGAGGCAGGCCTTGACCAGCCCCTTCTGACCCAGTTTGGAATATATATTAAAAATTTGCTGACCGGTGACTTCGGTGAAGCTTTTTATAATTATGACGGAAGCGCCGATGTGCTTACAATTATCGCAGGGCGCTTGCCTAACACAGTAATTCTGCTTCTTTGTGCAGAAGCTGTAGCCATTGTTCTCGGACTTATTATTGGTGTGATCTGTGCACAGAAGAGAGGAAGCAAGCTTGATACAGGGCTTCTTTCCGGGTCTCTTGTCATGTACTCCATGCCTACATTCTGGTTTGCGATGCTGCTGATCTTCCTCTTCTGTGTTACTTTCAGAATTTTCCCAACAGGAGGCATTACCACTCCGGGAACAAACTATCATGGCTGGATGCACATACAGGATTATCTGCATCACATGATACTGCCAATGCTTTGTATGGGGCTTCTGATGATTGGAGTATACGCAATCACCATGAGAAGCACCATGATGAATATTCTGACAGAAGACTACATAAATACAGCCAGAGCCAAAGGATTTTCCACAAAATATATTCTTCTGCATCATGCAATTCCGAATGCAATGGTCCCTATGGCAACAATTATTGCACTTAACATTGCAGCGATTCTGGGCGGTGCAATTCAGCTTGAAACACTGTTCAGCTGGCAGGGTCTCGGGCAGCTGATGTACGAAGCACTTAACAAAAGAGATTATCCTGTGCTTCAGGGATGTTTCTTCGTATCTACGGTAGCAGTGATAATGGTAAACTTTATTATGGATACCATTTACGGATTTATCGATCCGCGGGTAAAAAGTTAGAAAGGAGGACTGCTGTATGTTCAATAAAGCGCAGAAATACGAAACAGAACGACTGAAAAAAGAACTTCAGAAGATGAGAACCAGGCAGTTCTTCAAAGACGTGTGGGCAAACAAAATGGCCCGGGTGGGAGTTTTCATAATAGGCTTTTTCGTGCTGATGGCAATCTTCGGACCGATAATTATGCCTTTCAAAACTACTGACATTGCATCTTCAAGAGACCTTGTGTTCAATGCGCCGTCTATGGAGCACTGGCTTGGTACAGACAATCAGGGAAGAGATGTGCTGGCTTACCTTGTGAATGGGGCCAGAAGCTCCCTCTTTGTGGGTCTTGTAGCAACGGTAATTTCTATGATGCTTGGAACGCTCATAGGAATTACATCCGGATACATGGGAGGCTGGGTTGATAACCTGCTTATGAGAGTTACAGACTTTTTCCTGGTACTTCCGTGGCTTCCGTTCTGCATGGTGCTGGCAGCCATTCTGGGAAACAGTATCTGGAATATAATTCTGGTAATAGGTCTGACCGGATGGGCGAGTACAGCAAGAATCATACGAGCGCAGACTCTTTCAGTAAAAGAGCAGCAGTATGTGGAAAGGACACGCTCCGTCGGTGCAGGCAGATGGCACATTATGACAAAACACATTCTGCCTAATGTATTTCCGCTGGTATTTTCAGAGGCCATTCTAATTGTGTCATCATCAATTCTTACAGAAACCTCCCTGGCATTTCTTGGGCTTGGAGATCCGACAAACCCTAGCTGGGGAACAATGCTCAACGACGCATACTCCACAGGTGCCATGACAGTAGGCGCTTGGTGGTACTTTATAACACCTGGCGTATGTGTAATTCTTGTTGCTTTAGGATTTACCCTCATGGGTTATGCCTTTGATGAAATCCTTAATCCTAAGCTTAAGGAAAGATAGGAGGGGCAGCGATGAAACTATTGGAAGTAAAAGATTTAAAAACATATTTCACAACATCAAAAGGTAAGGCTAAGGCTGTGGACGGAGTGTCATTTTCTCTTGATTATGGTCAGTGCCTGGGTCTTGTAGGTGAGTCAGGCTGTGGCAAGACTACGACAGCCCTTTCCATATGTCAGCTTCTTCCTAAAGAGGGGAAGGTAGAGGGCGGACAGATTTTCCTTGAAGGTGTGGATTATGCAGCTATGACTGAAGAGGAAATCATGAAGCACCGCTGGGCGGATGTGTCAATCATATTCCAGGGCGCAATGAACGCTTTTAACCCTGTAAAAAAAGTTGGCTGGCAGATTGCGGAAGCCTGCATTCACCACCAGAACATGACGAAAGAACAGGCCTGGGAGAGATCAGGAGAACTTTTTGAGATGGTGGGTATCGCAAAAGAACGTGTTACCCAGTATCCTCACGAGTTTTCCGGAGGTATGAAGCAGCGTGCTATGATTGCTATGGCTCTCGCCTGCAATCCTAAGCTCATAATCGGTGATGAACCAACAACAGCCCTTGATGTAATGATTCAGGCTCAGATTCTGGAGCTTCTGGAAAAGCTCAGGAAAGAGCTTAATATGGGTATGATTCTCATCACTCACGACCTGTCGATTCTTGGTGAAACCTGCGATAAGATTGCCGTAATGTATGCAGGCAAAATCGCAGAGCTTGGCACCGTAGAAGATATTTTCAACCATCCGATGCATCCTTATACGAAGCGTCTCCTGGCCTGCTTCCCTAACATAAACAGCAAGGAAAGAGTCATTCCTGACGGCATACCGGGCTATCCGCCTGATCTTATTAATCCGCCGGAAGGATGCCGCTTCTGCCCTCGCTGCACAGAAGCAGCAGCTCGGTGCAGCACCAGTGAGCCGGGGTATATACAGGTGGGTCCGGAACACTTTGTGTCCTGCCACTTATGTGAAAAAGGCGGTGAGCAGCATGGCTGAAAGAATGCTTGAAGTAAAAGATTTAAAAGTATATTTTGAGATGAAAAAAGGCTTTGCCCAGACTCTCTTCGGCAAGCCTCAGGTTCTTAAAGCGGTAGATGGTGTGAGCTTTCATATTGACCGCGGGGAAATACTTTCTCTAGTGGGTGAGTCAGGGTCCGGAAAGACAACTACCGGCAAGGCAATCCTGCAGCTTGCGCCTGTAAGCGGCGGAAGCATTATCTTTAACGGTGAGGAAATTGCCGGCAAGAAAGATCTTTCAGAATTCCGCAAAAAGGCGCAGATGATTTATCAGGACCCGTACCAGTCCCTGAACCCTCGTCAGTATATTTCTGATATTGTAGGGGAACCACTTGATGTAAACGGCCTGGTATCTACGCAGGAAGAAAGAGACGGCCGCATCCGCGAAGCACTGGAAAGTGCAGGTCTGACTCCTGCTGGTGACTATATGTACAGAAGACCTTTCGAACTTTCTGGCGGTCAGAGACAGCGTGCAGCAATTGCAGGTTCGTTGATCATGAAGCCGGAATTCGTGGTAGCTGACGAGCCTGTATCCATGCTGGATGC
>JAFYKS010000110.1 GCA_017537495.1 Bacillota bacterium
CAATTATTCATGATTATATGGTGTGCTTTTATAATCCGAACCCTGCGGATCAGCGAAAGTACTCCAAATGGCCAAAAAATAAGGATTTGGAGTACCAAGCCACGTAAGCCGCGGGGAAACGCAATTTACCCTTGTATTTTCGACAATTTTCGCTATAATTAAGAAAAGAATATGCGTTCGAAACGTAAGTTTGCAAAGAAAAAGGGGAATGACAGCACATGGAAGACTTATTATACAATTTAAACGAAGCACAGCTGGAGGCGGTGACTGCCACAGAAGGGTACATCAGGGTTATCGCGGGGGCAGGCAGCGGCAAGACGCGGGCACTGTCCCACCGGTTTGCGTATCTGGTAAACGAAGTGGGGATTTTGCCGGGGAATATATTGTGCGTTACATTCACCAATAAGTCCGCCAACGAGATGCGTCAGAGAATCCATCAGCTGACAGGGGACAACGACACGGGATATATCAACACCTTCCACGGATTTTGCGTGTCAATTCTGCAGGAGGACAGCCATGCAGTGCAGTACCCGAAGAATTTCCTGGTGCTGGACAACTCGGACATCGATGCCATGCTGAAAATCATCTACGAGGAGCGGGGGCTGACCCTGCGGGACAAAACCTTCAGCAAGGCCCGCGACATGATCGAAATCCAGAAGCTGTTCAAGGTGCCGGAGTATTATCTGGACCTGATCAACCTGTCCCTGGAGGACCTGAAGGCCAAGTACCAGGCGGCTACGGAAACGGACGACATCATCTTTTATGGCTACCTGTGGCAGCAGAAGAAGTGTTTCGGCCTGGACTATAACGACCTGATCAAGTTCAGCCTGTATATTTTCCGGGAGAACCCGGACATCCGCCTCAAGTGGCAGCAGCGGCTGGAGTACATCATGATCGACGAGTTTCAGGATATCGACGGACTTCAGTACGAGCTCATGTGCGTGCTGGCGGGTTACCACCGGAACCTGTTCATCGTGGGCGACCCGGACCAGACCATCTACACCTGGCGAGGAGCCAACGTGAAGTACCTGCTGGATTTTGAGCAGAACTTCCCGGGCACCCGGACCATCATGATGATGGACAACTACCGGTCCACACCGCAGATTCTTGCGGCTGCCAATGCGCTCATCGCACGCAACTCCCATCGTCTCCCAAAATCTCTGCTCCCGACTCTTCCGGCAGGTCCTGCGGTGGTCTGCCATCATGGGGAAACGTCTGCAGCGGAAGCAGACTGGATTGCGGCTCGTATGCAGCAGCTTCATGAAGAGGGTGTGCCGTACCGGGATATGACCGTGCTTTACCGGGCGCACTACGTAACACGGAGCGTCGAGGAGTCTTTGCTGAGAGAAAAAATACCGTATACCATATACAGCGGCGTGCAGTTCTTCGGACGTATGGAGATCAAGGATGCTCTCTCCTATCTGCGGCTCATCGCATACCGTGATGACCTGTCCTTCCTGCGGGTATGCAACGTGCCGAAGCGGAACCTGGGCCAGCGGCGTATGGAGTTCCTGGCGGCCTATGCTGAGGCTCACAGCTGCAGTCTCTATGATGCACTGGTACGGACTGTGGATGAAGAAAAAGAACTCTTCCGTGGCACCAAGGCGAAGGAGTTTATCCGGCTGATTGAGTCCATGACAGAGCATGCGGAGGACCGTCCTGTTTCCGAACTGCTTGCGGAAGTGCTGGACAAAAGCGGCTACGAGACCATGCTCCGCACCGAGGGCAGCCAGGAACGTCTGGACAACCTGGCGGAGCTGAAGCAGTCCATTCACATCTACGAAACCACCTGCGGAGAAGAGTGCACCCTGGAACATTACCTGACCCACGTGGCGCTCTTTACCAACAGCGATGCGGAAGACACCGGTGACAAGGTGAAACTGATGACCGTTCACACCGCCAAAGGTCTGGAGTTTCCGTACGTTTTCCTCTGCGGTATGAACGAGGGAATCTTCCCCTCCCGCAAAGTAAACACCTTGGAGGGTATGGAGGAAGAACGGCGCCTGGCCTTCGTTGCTCTGACCCGTGCTGAAAAGGCGTTGTTCCTGACGGAGGCGGAAGGCCGCAACTTCGACGGTTCGCCGCGGTATCCATCCCGGTTCCTCCTGGACATCGGACCGGAACTCCTGGAATATACCCGCAAACCTTCCGACACCCTGATAAAAGATGCAGCTCGCCACATCGAAACTGCCGAGCGATTCCTTGCGGCAAGCTCGGAGGATGGCTTGCTGGCTGCAGGAGACCGCATCCGCCATGCCATCTTTGGTGAGGGAACCGTCATCAGCATCGACCGGGACAAACAGGCCTGGATTATCCAGTTCGACAATATGGAAACCACCCGGATGATAACCTTTAGAGCGAAGCTGGAAAAATTACAGTAAACATAAAAAGCGACATATCACTGATATGTCGCTTTTTTCGTTACTTCATTTTTTCTCTGGCTTTATCGAGAGCCTTCTTGTACGGCATAATCATGCCTTCGTTCATCTTGTTGCCCATCTTGCCTTTCAGCTTCGGATTGGACATGAGTGCGCCCACCAGGTACATGGCCATCATGCGGCCCCGGTTCTTCTGTGGGAAGTCGTACTGGCCGTGGGCTTTGTAGAACTTGTGGTCTGCTTTCATCATGCCCTGCATGGTCCAGATCAGATCGCGGAAAATCTTCATGCCGCCGATGCCGTAGAAGTTCTGCGGCGGATTGTACTTCTGGCCCAGAGCATAATTCAGAGACTCAGCCATCCGGTCAATTTCATGATTCGGATCGAATTCATCGGTTGCCACACCCGCCAGGAAGTTGCCGCCTACCTGCGCACGGCCTTCGATAATCATCTGCAGGTTGAATTCTTTGCTGTAATCGCCGGAAACAAGATATCCCATTGGCATGCCCATGGTCACGGTCCGGTGGCCGTTGCAGAACTGGCGGTCGTCATAGAGCTTAAACCGGGAACCCATGGAATGATCGCGGATGGTGAAGGCATATACGATGGCCTCGCCGGTCTGAATTTCATTACGCAGGTAGGCGTCGAAACCGTCCTTATAAATACACTTGCCGTCCACTGCGCAGTTGAAGCAGCCAAGGCAGCCGCCTTTGAACGGGTACTCGGCGATATTCACAACCCTTGATTTTCTCGGCAAAACATCCCGGAACCGGCGTATCATATCCTCCAGCTGGGTGTCTCCGTCGCGGAGATCGGCCACGATGACCACATCGCCAGACTTGTCCGCGGTGTCTGAACCGCAGGATTCGACAGAATCAGGCACCGCAGGTACCGTCACCGGTTTATGAGCCGGTGCTTCTGCAGGTGCAGTAAGCGGCTCGTATGCGTCGTGTTCCGCGCTCCAGCACACGTAGTCGAAGAAGGATTCGGCTTCCTTCTGGCCTTTTTCTGTGGTCAGGTCATCCATGTCTGCAGACAGACCTCGAATGTATTTGAGCCCCAGATCTTTGCAGTTGTCTTCCACATAACGATGAGCGGTCACGTCGTAAAAGTGTTTGGAAGTGGACAGCTGGGTAGCATATTTTCCGGCAGTATTTACACCGTGGGTCTTCATCAGTTCAATGAACTTATGAAGCTGATATGGTGCGATGAAGGTGTATACCGGATAAGAGAAGAGCAGCAGATCCGCTGCCTCAATGGCCGCAGCAGTTTCGGTGAAATCCTTTTCGTAAGACTTGATTTTCTGACCTGCGTGCAGCACCGTAAATTCATGTTCCGGATGGAGAATTTCCAGATACCGGACGGTCTGCAGGGTCACACTGTATTCGCCTTTCGGGCTTCCGTTTATTACTAAAATTTTCATGGTATCATGCTCCGTATCTTTTAAAAATTTATTACAATTATATCATACTGTACGAAAAAGTGAGCACAGAAAGAAAAAAATTTCCTTTCATAGTTTGTACAGCACTGCACACAATAATCACTGAGGAGGGATGAAACTATGAAAGAATATGAAAACAAGAACCAGAACAACACCAACAAGCAGTCCAACAATCAGAACAACAACCAGAACAATAACCAGAATAACAATCAGACCAATAAGCAGAACAACAAGCAGAATAACAAGCAGTCCAATAATCAGTCCAACAACCAGAACTGCAAGTACGACTACTAATTTCACAAAACGCTATATCATCGAAGGAAAAGAGCAGAAAATATCTGCTCTTTTCTTTGCATTAAGTGCCAATTTGTTATATAATGAAAGGAAGTATATATATGTGAGGGAATTGGCATGGATACTGAAATTCGCGAATGGTTCGATGAAATCTGGGCATACTGTGAAGAAAACTGGGTGGCAGTGCTGGCTTTTGCCGGAGTGGCACTGGTTTTGCTGCTCTCTGTTGTGCTGATCAGCGCGGCAAAGCGTGAAGACCGGAAGGCTCTGCAGGAACAGGATGTACAGGAAACCGGGGCGGAGGAGATTTTGCCGGATGTGGAACCAGAACCGGAAACTGAAGATGAAGCGGAATCGGAAACTGAAACTAAGCCTGAGATGCAGGCGCAGGAACCGGCAGAGACCGGAGAATTGCAGGAAGCTGCCATGGGTATGGTTGACAGCCTGGTGAAGAGCATGGAAAGAGCAGCAGGAGCCTCCGGACAGAAGGTGGAATCTATCGAGCTGAAGATTGAAAAAGCTCAGCTGACCATCCGCTATGCAGGCGATGCCGAAAAAAACGTAACAGAAGATTTGCTTGCGGAAAAAACCTCTAAGGAAGAAACTGCAGCAGCTGACGCAGAAGTTGAAGCTGCAGCGGAGCCTGAAACTGAAAAGACTGATTTTGCAGAAAATTCCGGACGCCCGAAGCGGTTCGGATTTGACAATATGAATACGGCACGTTCCGGCCGGGTTTATACCGAAGAGGAACTGCTGGATCAGATTAAAGACTAAATAGCGGAGGCAGACATGTTTTGTACAAACTGTGGAAAAAAATTACATGATGGCGATAAGTTCTGTGCCAACTGCGGAACGAAAGTCAGAAAGGATACACCGGAAATAAAGCCGGTAAGCAATGACATCGTATTCAATCCGCCGTTCAAGGTGGAGGCAGAAAAACGGACCAGTGAAATTTACAGAGGATTTGTGTCTGATAAGCCGGCAGAAGAAAAGAAGCGTACTGCAGAGCCGGTGAACTTTGACTGGAATCTTTCCGGATTCCCACAGGAAACACGGAAGACAGACGATGTTGATTTTAACTGGGATTCTGTAGTAGAACGGAGAAACCAGCAGAGAAGGGAAGAAACACGACAGGAATACCGTCAGGATGTACCTGCGCCGGTTGTGGACAAAATCGATCTTCACGAAGCTGAAAAACATGCTCCGCAGAAAGAAGAGGCCGTGCCTCTGACAGAAGAAGATATTCTGGCTGCTCTTTCTGTGTCTGGCCGCGTGCGTACGCCTTTATACAACGGTCCGCTGGTGGAACCTGCCAAGGCAGCTGCGGAAATGTTTGCAGAGCCTGTATGGGAACCTGTGAATGTGGCGATGGAACGTGCAGCAGCAGAGCCGAAGAAGCCGGCAGCAGAACCTGTACCGGAACCGGTGGAAGAGGAAGAAACTGAGGCGGAAGCGACTGCATCTGCAGTTACTGTGGATACTTTTGACCTTTCTGAACTGGGTCTGATTACGGAAATTCCGGAACTGATTCTTCCGGATGATCCTGAAGAGCCAAAGCCGGTATGTGAAGAAGAACCGGCAGAAGTGCCTGCAGAGGAGGCAGCAGAACCTGAAGCGGAACCTGTGACAGAACCTGAAGCAGAACCTGCGGCAGATGAGCCTGCCATGACCATCGAAGAACTGGAAGCAGAACTTTTTGGCAATCACTATAAAGGACTGGGCTCCATGGCACCGGAAGAAGCGGTGAAGAGCACTGCCCAGCTGGAAAAGTTCTATACTTATAACAAGAAAAACGAAGAGTTCCAGCAGCTGCTGGATCAGGAATATGAACGCCTCCGCGGCATGGAAAGTGCCCGCAGAGCAGATACCGAGTCTCTGGAATTCACATGGGCCAGAACCCTGTTCCCTGAACGTAAAGATGAAATCGCTGCTGAACCTGAAGCAGCAAAACCGGAAGAAACTCCGGCCGAAGCAGCTCCTGCCGAAGAAGTGCAGCCTGCCGAAGAAAAACAGCCTGTATCTGATGCCACACTGGACTTCAGTGCAGTTCGTGAAGAAGCACGCATGAAAAAGAAGCTGGAAGCAGAAAAGCAGGAAGCAGTCGCTGCAGAAGAAGTGCAGCCTGCTGAAGAACCGGAAGCAGCTGCGGAATCTGCACCAGAACCTGTGGCAGAGCCGGAAGTTTCCGAGCCTGCGGAAACAGCTCCTGAAGCTGAAGAAGAGCCTGCAGCTGAAGCAGAGGCTGAGCCGGTTACTCCCAGCGAAGAAACCGCAGAAGAAGACGGCCATGACGAAAAAGCCAGACTCAGATATTCTGACATCTTTCCCAGGGAAAACCCTGATGATGACAGCAATGCTGGCAATGGTGATTTATCAGGCACTGCGGCCAAAGTGTCGGAAGTGTTCGATGAATACGACGAGGACGACGAACCGAAGAAGATGAACATCATCGTCAAGCTAATTCTGCTGATTCTGATTCTGCTGATTCTGGCAGAAGGCGTGGTTCTTCTGGCAAAGTTTATCGCGCCGGACAGTGCGTTCTCCCAGAAGGCCGACGAAGTTGTAGAAATGCTGATGGACCGCATCACAGGCGGTGACGGAAAGACAGACGGGGATGATGAAGGGGAAGGAAGCCTGCCTGTATCCGGAGACGATCCGGAAGCTACATACATCTCCGATATTCTGGCTGAAAAAATTGAACTGCCGGACACCATTGGTGAAGTGCTGGAAGATCCGGCGCTGAAGTATGATGCAGAAAGCGAATATGCCTTTGATGAAATTCCGGATGCAAAGATTCTGGAAGAAAGCGAATGGAAGACCGGAGACAATGAGGAACCGGTAACCTACGCAGAAGGCATTCTGACTGCTATCGTGGATTACTATGCACAGTGGCAGGCGACAAACAAAGATACCAGCCTGATAGGTATAAATAAACTGGAAATTGGTGAGATTCGAACAGGGGAAAAGGGGTACTACACACTTTGCCGGCTGACCTTCGCAGGTGCCGACGGAGATGAGGTAGTAAAGTATGTAACCGCTTGTGTGAAAATTTCTCAGGATTCCATGGTGAACAACAAAATTGAGGAGGAAAAATTATAATGGAAAAAATCCAAAAAAGACTCAGTGTTGTGATTCTGGTCCTTGTCATTCTTGTGGCAATTTTCTTCAGTGCAATCACATTCATCACTGACTTTATGTGGTTCCAGGAAATGGGCTATGTGGATGTGTTCCTGAAGGAACTGACCACCCAGCTGAAAGTAGGGATACCGACTTTCCTGGTTGTAACCGGTCTGATGTTTGTCTATATGACGCATCTGAAAAAAAGTTATTTCAAAAAAATCGTATCCAGTGAAATTCCGGATCCGAAGAAACTGAACCGGATTGCGTGGCTTCTGGCTGCAGTATTCGGTCTCTTTGTTACTGTAAATACAGTGAGCCAGCTGTGGTTTGATATTCTGAAATTTGCCAACGCCACAGAATTCAATCTGACAGATCCTCTGTTTAATC
>JAFYKS010000111.1 GCA_017537495.1 Bacillota bacterium
CACGGTGTCATAAACCACGAAATTCTTCTCATAGCCAACCACATCGTAATTTTCTCTGAGAATACGCAGTGCCATGGCATGGAAGGTAAGAATCCACATGTAGCTTACCTTGCCCACCAGCTTTTCCACACGTTCCCGCATTTCGCCGGCCGCTTTGTTGGTAAAGGTCACAGCCAGGATGTTATAAGGGCTGACGCCCTGATCAATCAGATAGCCGATACGGCTGGTCATGGTGCTGGTCTTTCCGGATCCCGCCCCGGCCAGAATCAGCAGCGGTCCTTCTACATGGGTAGCTGCTTCCAGCTGTTCTTTATTTAAATGACTTAAGTCCATAAATACTCCCTTCAATTCTAAATTGCATCTATAATGCCAGTAAAATCTGGATTCCCGCGAAAATCAGACCGCCAACTGCAATTGCAGTTCCCAGACGGTTGGTGCTGGTGTTATATAACAGGTCCAGTTCTGATTCCAGCAGTTCCAGTAAATACTTGAGTTTTTCAATGAGCGGGTCAATCTGCTGTCCGATGAGAAGCACTCGTTCCATCTCTCCGATTTCGGAAAGTTCCAGATTCTCCACCTTGTTCAGTGTGGTAATCAGTTCATCTCTGTAAATCTTGATTTTTCTGATTTCTTCAGCCGGCTTTCCTCCATCTTTTCCTGCATAATGACCTGCCTGACGGCGCAAAATCCGGTTGCAGATGGTTTTCACCACCATAACCAGTTCCATGGAAAACAGAATACCATGATTCAGTCCGGCTGTATTGCTGTCCAGACTGAAATACGGATCCATATCTCCATAGTAGGAATGGTCAAAGTTAAGACGGTTCGCACGGTAATTTACTGCATCCGGTGACTGGCTCAGGTTGAAAAAGATGATATTGGAACCAAAGGAAATCAACCGTATAAAGTCGCGGCTTCCCCACCGGTTCTGAAGCCGCTGATCCGCCATTTCAAGCGGTACATGCTTCCATCCCTCATCGCCGGTCATCATACCGTAAACCAGCTTCTGCTCCGTATGAAGAATTTCTTCTACACTTTCCTCGCTGCCGAAACGTTTGACTTCCAGTAAGTAGTTTTCTGCAATGTCGGACACATTTCGCTTCAGGCTGCCGCTGACTTCTTTAAAGATATCTTTAATGGTCATGCTGCGGCCGTCTTTATTAATCAGTCTTGCACCATTGCCCTGTACATGGCGGAAGTACACAAAATCATCTTCTTCCGCATCCATCACGCTGAGACAGATGCAGACCTGCACTGTATCAGACTCAGGAAATACAGTCATAAATACCGTGGTTTCCTTAATATCATACATTCTCTTTCTGGTCCCCGCTGCGGATCTGGTTTCCAGCCCAAACTGCAGATCATAATCCTTCAGCAGCACGCGGAAACAGTTGAACGGAAGTCCTCCGCCATGAAGGAATCCCTGTCCAATGGCCAGTTCCTTAAAAAAGGTTTCATCCTTCGCCGCTTCGTCATCATGAAAAACTGCATCCGGATAAGCCTGGCGGATTGCCTCACGCAGCTC
>JAFYKS010000005.1 GCA_017537495.1 Bacillota bacterium
ACCCTGATTCTGGTCATCGTATGCTTCTTCTACGGATTCGCACATCATCTCTTCTCCATGGAAACTGCATTCATAGTCTGCTGTATCAACTACGTGCTGGACTCTGTCATTTCCATGGCGACCATGGCAGCCAATGTATACGTGCAGGATCTGGCGGACAGTGAAGACGAGGTGAAGGCAACCATTTCCACAGGGGTGTCTATCAATCATACCATTACGATTTTTATCGCTCTCTTTGGCGGCTGGATATGGAAGACCCTGGGCATCGAGCTGCTGTTTATCTTATCCGCTATTTTGGGACTGTGTAACAGTGCCTATGCGGCCACCATCAAGCCACGGAAGAGAGATTAAAAATGGATATACTTTCTTTATAAAAAATGTTGTAATGTAATGACAATTGCGTTACAATGACCTTAAGGAGGTATATGATTATGGAGAAAACAGCGACTTTGAATCTTCGAATCAATCCTGATGTAAAAAAAGATGCTGAGGCAGTATTAAAACAGCTTGGCGTCCCTCTTTCAACAGCAATCGATATGTATTTACGGCAGATTGTTCTTACGGGAGGGATTCCTTTTGCCGTATCTTTGCCAGATGCTCCACGCAGCGTGGATGCAGATGCTATGTCTGTGGATGAGCTGCGAGCAGAAATTTTAAAAGGCATAGAAGACATTGAAACAGGGAATGTGCAGGATGCAAAAGCTGCATTTGAACAATTCAGAAGGACTCATAGATGAAACAATATCGTGTGACTGTTTCCAAAAGTGCTTTGACAGATAGGGAGGAAATTTACGACTATATCTCTTAAGAATTGAAGGCACCGGAAAATGCCATGAAGCAGTATGAATGTATTGCAAAAGCAATTGAGACTTTGGAGTTTTTTCCTGAACGATGTAAATGTATAGAGGATAGAAGTTTGAGTGCACATAAACTCAGAACTTTGACTGCAGACCGCTATTCTGTTATTTATACGATACAAGACAATAGCGTAGTAGTCGTGCGTGTTCTATACAGTGCATCTGATATAAATCAGAGATTGCTGAGTGGCAGATAGTGACAATTGAATTTAAATTTGGACCGTACGTTTTTACATACGGTCTTTTTTGTTTTTATAATCGACAATTTTCGACGAAATTTGGCATTCTTCATTTGCGGCATTAAATGGCGATATATGTCCTGAAATGGGTTTGCATTTCAGAAAGGAATCCTGTAGCATAAAGATATAGCAGAAACTGCATCAGTGGAGGCACCATGATTACGATTTTGATTCTGACCGAAAAATTGTCTACAAATGAAAAAATTGCGGCAAGCATTATCGGCGGGTTCTCAGGGGGGATTACGATCGTTTCAACGACAGAACCGGAGGAGGCAGAATTCGTTTATCGCAGTGAAAAACAGACAGTGGATCTATTTATTCTGCAGGTGAATATGCAGAAGCGGAGTGGCTTCAAAATCGCAGAATCTATCCGGCAGGCAGAGAAATATCGAAATACACCTATTCTCTTTATTACGCCTTTGAGCTATAACATGGTGGGCTTTCATCCTCTGGCCACTTACAGGAGTTATGAGAAACACAATTTTATTGCAGCTCCGGTGGAGCGGCTGGATGTACAGGGAAAACTGGGTCTGTATCTTGACAAAATTCTCGAGACGCGGGGTTCCGGTACCGAAGATCGGGTATTATTCCTGGAACATGATAGGGGACAGACCTTCGTGGCGGTCAGTGATATTCTTTATGCAGAAGTCTGCAGGAAACAGGTGACGCTGTATTGCAGGGAAGATTGTTATATGTTTAAGCGAATGAGTTTGTGTGAACTCGAGAAAATGATTGGAGAGGAACGGCTTCTTCGGTGCCATAAGAGTTTTGCTGTAAATATAAAGGTGGTGACTGCAATTCGCGAGGATGGACGACGCAACTGGAAAGCAGTGCTGGAAACCGGGCGAGAATGTCCGGTGTCACAGACGTTTTACAGTGAATTTCGAAGAAAGTTTATAGAAAACAGGGGAGGAAAATGATGAGGGGAATAAGCATACGATGTGCAGAAATGAAGGACCTTGAACGTATTATGGAAATAGAGCGGGAAGCCTTTCCCCCTGAAGAGGCGGCAGAAAAAGAGACCTTTCGTTATCGCATAGACCACTTTGGTGAGTGGTTTTGTGTAGCCGAAAAGAACGGGGATATTGTCGGGTGCATAAACGGCAGATTGACCACAGAACCACGAATTGAAGACTGCCTGTATGAACGGAATACTTTGCCAGAAGGGCTGTATTTTGCACTGCTTAGTGTAGAAACGGCAGCAAAATTCCAGAAACAGGGAGTGGCGGAAGTCTTGATAAATCAGATTGTGAAATTGGCTCGTAGTTTCGAATTGCATGGTATTGTTCTGGCTTGTAAAGAGGATAAAATCCCATATTACAGTAAATTCGGGTTTGAAGTCTGTGGCCGTTCCCGGTCAGAGCATGGTGGAGCACTGTGGTATGATATGGTGCTGAAATTGAAATAATTTTGTCGCGGAAGCAGGTTTTATAGCCTGCTTCTTTTTTTTATGGTATAATGAGGAAAAGTCTGAAAGGACAGAGGTGACACCATGAACGATTACATGAAAACCGAGGGAACCTTATACAGGCCGCCGGCAGAGGCCAATACCTTTCTGCTGCAGGTGACAGCAGGCTGTACACACAATGCCTGCCGCTTCTGCAATATGTACCGGGACAAGCCGTTTCATCTGATTGATGAAGATATTCTGCGGCGGAACCTGCAGGAAGAAAAGAGAGTCTGTGACATATATGGGCGGTATCATAAGCGCGTGTTCCTCATGGATGGGGACGTGTTCAGTTTATCTGCTGACAAGCTGGAAGAAAAACTGGAATTTATCCGCCGCTATATGCCGTCGATTGAAACCTTCAGTATGTATGCGGCTGTCCGCAGCATTAAGAATAAATCCGATGCAGACCTGGCACGGCTGAAGGAGCTGGGTGTAAACGACCTGTACATCGGCTACGAAACCGGACTGGACGACGTGCTGGCTTTCATGAAGAAGGGAAACACCTTACAGGACAGTCTGGAACAGGCACAGCGTCTGAACGATGTGGGAATTCACCACAGGGCACTGTTCATGCTGGG
>JAFYKS010000112.1 GCA_017537495.1 Bacillota bacterium
CTCTGGTGGATCCGTCCACCCGTGTGCAGTATATCCTGCCGAACACTCCTGCTCAGGTAGGTGAAGGTGTATTCATCGTGGAAAAGGATAACACTCTGACTGCGGAAGAAGCGCAGTGGCTGGATGATCTGCTCAGTGCCTGCGGTACTGTGGTTACCATGCCGGCTCACCTGATCGGTGCTGGTTCGGCTGTTTCCGGCTGCGGTCCTGCTTTTGCAGCAATGATGCTGGAAGCCATGGCAGATGCAGCTGTAAAGCTGGGTGTGCAGCGTGCAGACTCCTATAAGCTGGCTGCTCAGATGGTGGTGGGCACCGGTAAGCTGATGCTGGAAACCGGTCAGCATCCTGGCGTGATGAAGGACGCGGTATGTTCTCCTGGCGGAACAACCATCCGCGGCGTGGTGGCTCTGGAAAGAGCCGGTATGCGTGCGGCATTCATGGATGCGGTGGAAGCGGCATCCGGTAAATAAGAGTCGGTCTGGCGGAGGAAAAAAGCATGAAATCGTTAATGGACGATATAATAAAATATGAGCCATGGGATGAAAAGGAAGCAGCAGAGAAAGAGATGATTCTGGATTTTCTGCAGAATCATCCGGATGCCTTTCATCGGACCAATATGGCGGGGCATATGACCGTATCAGCCTGGGTGGTAAATCCTGAGCATACGAAGGTTCTGATGGCTTATCACAAAATTTATGACTCCTGGGCCTGGCTGGGAGGTCATGCGGACGGATGTACCGATCTGGTCAGCGTGGCAGTGAAAGAAGCCTGCGAGGAAGCAGGGCTTGGGGCAGATGAAGTCCATCCGGTTAGCCGTGAGGTGCTTAGCGTGGAAGTTTTGCCGGTAAGCGGTCATGTGAAAAAGGGCAAGTGGGTTCCGTCCCACCTCCATTACAACGTGACCTATCTGCTGGAAGCTTCAGAGGAAGCAGTGCTGAAGGTCAATGAAGAGGAAAATACGGATGTGGCCTGGTTTGCTCTGGAGGATGTGCAGAAGGCCTCGAAGGAGCCGTGGTTTGTAGAGCATATTTACAGTAAGCTCATCGCGAAAATGAAGCAGTAAGGGAGAGTTGTATGAATTTATGTGTGTATGGAGCCAGCAGTGATCTGATTGACCGTGTCTACCTGGATGCGGGCAGAAAGCTGGGGCAGATGATGGCAGAGAGGGGTCACAGCCTGGTATTCGGGGCAGGTGCCACCGGGATGATGGGTGCAGCTGTCCGCGGCACAGCGGAAAAGGGCGGCAGAAGCGTAGGGGTAGCTCCCAGATTTTTCGACCAGCCTGGGGTCCTCTATGAAAACTGCAGTGAAATGATTTTTACGGAAACCATGCGGCAGAGAAAGGAAATCATGGAGCAGCGCTCAGATGGTTTTATCATGACGCCGGGCGGTATCGGTACTTATGAGGAGTTCTTTGAGATTCTGACCCTGAAACAGCTGGGACGCCATGAAAAACCCATTGGCATCCTCAATGCAGGCGGATATTTCGATGACCTGGCAAAACTGCTGGAAGATACTGCAGCGAAAGGTTTCATGCATGAAGACTGCCTGAAACTTTACTTCATTACTGATGATGTGGAAAAGCTGCTGGACTATATGGAAGGCAAAACTGAATAAGAAAAATAAAATAAGAGCGGCCTGCGGGCCGCTCTTTTGATGTTTAGATGTATTCTACAGTGTATTCATGTTCCTTTGCATAAGTATCTGCTGCGGAACCTTCGCGGCAGACAATCACTGCCTGAGGCGAATCCTTCAGCAGAGCACTGCCGAAATCCTTCACAGAGTCAGGGATGATAACCTGCTTCAGGTTTTCACAGTGTGCAAAGGCTTCACGGCCGATGGAAATCGTTCCTTCCGGAATTCTGATTTCTTCGATACCGCAGCCACGGAATGCACCGTCACGGATGCGCACCAGTGTGGAAGGAAGCTCTACGTGACGTACATGTGCTTTGTTGCGGAACGCAGTCTTGCCGATTTTTTCAACCTTCAGTGTACGCACTTCGGTACCAGGCAGGTCCTGGAAGTCCAGATATTCGTCACGCACTTCAGCAGTAATATGAGTCGGAATTACTACAGACTCTTCTTCGGACAGACAGGTCTTTACAGATGCGCCGTCTGCGAAAGCGTAGTATTCAAATCCTCCTTCTTCCACCAGACGGAACTGACGGTGGCCGATGGAAACACTTTCGTTGGCATCGGTACCAAAGAGTCTGTCCATGGTTGAACCCAGGTTTACAACATGGGAAGCCTTGAAGAGGATTACGTCTTCCGGACGGAGAATGCGGCGGATTTCTTCTTCCATTTCAGGACGCTGGCGGTCGCTGAAGAATACTGCATCGACCCCATCTTTCTGCGCTTCTTCGCATGCATAGCGCATGTGGTTTGCGTAGCAGATCAGCTTGTCCACCTTATGATCTTTAATAGTCCGTCCAATCTGACGGTGAATTTCTTCACTGATATCACCCAGGCTGAGTACGTCACCCAGAACTGCAATGCGGCGTCCGCCTTCCGGCAGAGTCATATGGTCCATGGCAGTCAGAGTATTTTCGATGGCAACCTGGTTGGAGTTATAGCAGTCGGCATATACGCGGTAGCCGTTTGCTTCGATCAGGTTCTGACGCATGCCGGAAGGGCGGTAAGCGTCAATACCGTCCAGAATCTCTTCTTCGTCCAGCTTCAGAGCCTGGCCCACAGCCCATGCAACCACAGCGTTGAGTACATTGTGTTCGCCCAGTACGTGTACTTCGGCTTCTGTTTCAGTCAGAGTGCCGTCTGTACCTCGTGTTACGATTTTGAAGGTGTAGCCGTCGTCGGACACTTCGATATCCTTCGCAAAATACATTGCTTCAGGATTTCTCAGGCTGTATGTAACTTTCTTCTGACGGAACGGGTATGCCATCAGCATTGGGTCGTCATAGTTTACGAATGCGATGCCGTCCTCCTTATCGTAGTCGGAAAGAGATGCCTTATCCTTCAGAGTGTTTTCTACGGAACCGTACTGGTCGCGATGCGGTGTGCTGATGTTGGTGTAGACAACCATATTGCAGTCCAGCTGACGAGCAGACATTTCGATGGTACGAGGGGAGTATGCGCCTACTTCCTGCAGATATACATTGGTCGGACGCTTCAGTTCCTGAATGTTTCTGCTGATGGAGAAGAAGGAGTTGTTATTGCCCTTGGACACCAGAGGATTGCGGTAATGCTGACGGATTACGGACTCAATCATTTCCTTGGTGGAAGTCTTTCCGATAGAACCGGTTACAGCGATTACTTTTGCTCTGTGAATGCTGCGGATATAATGCAGCGCCTTCAGGTAAATATCACGGACTGCGTCGTGTTCCGGACGATCGCTGACAATCTGCAGAGTATCCGGATAATCACAAGGCTCATCAGTGATAATAAGCATCGGCTTCTTTTCAATGGCACGGTCCAGCGGTGTTTCCACATCTGTAGCGGTGTCACGGTCAATGACGGACATGTTCCAGTAGAAGTAGATGTCGTTTTCTGTTACACGGCGTACATCTGCTGTGATATTTTCCACGCTGCGGTCTGCCAGATGCTGCAGATGATGAGGCAGTTCCATTTCTGTAATTTCAAAGAATTTTGCTACGGTCAGGTCACGCTTTTCGCGGTATGCTGCGATGGCCTTTTCCTTAGCGGCAGCTTTCGCTGCTGCTTTTTCCGCTTCCAGCTCTTCCGGAGTTTTAACCGGTACTTCCGGTGCGGTTTCGATTGCGATGTTTTTTACCTCTTCCTGAGTTTTCTTATTCTTTCTGAAGAATAACACGTGGAGCCTCCCTGCCTTTCAACGGCAAATAATTATGATAAAATAATTGATTTTGGATAGAAAAAAACCATGGGAGACACATCCATGGTTTTTCGATGATTGCTCATACTGTGCATTTAACTTATGCACGGGTGGGGACGGGTGAGACTTACTTTGCAGCCTTAGCTGCGTTGAATCTTTTAGCTAATCTGGAAGTCTTTCTGGATGCTGCCTGCTTGGAAATAGTCTTCTTAGCAGCTGCCTGCATCAGCTTCTTTTCTGCCAGTCTGAACTTTTCTTCAGCCAGTTCGAAGTTGCCTTCTGCCAGTGCTGCTTCAAAGTTCTTCAGAACAGCCTTCAGGTGACCCTTAACTCTTCTGTTTCTTGCAGTCTTCTTGTCGATTACTCTGATTCTCTTCTTTGCGGATTTAATGTTTGCCATGTTTAATTTACCCCACTATTCTTAATTTTTTTAGCTAGTCCCAGACAAAGTTCCAGGACATAAATTCGCAATTTGAATTATATATGAATAACGTTGAAATTGCAAGGAAAAATAAAGAAAATGCCAAAGAAAATTAAAAAAATTAAGTCAGGAGGGTGAAATGATCAGTTACAGAACCGATTTGGCCCTGGAAACCCAGGAACTACTGGAAAAAACAGAAAAACTCACCGGATTTGTCCGCAAATCCAGCCAGCTGGACAGGGATATCTCCGTCACACACATCCGTATCACCGACGATGCAGGAGTGCGTTCTTTCGGCAAACCGAAGGGAAACTATATCACCATCGAAGTGCAGGGAATCCTGGAACAGAAGGATGACATCCGAAAGCGGGCAGCACGTGCTCTGGCCGGTGTGCTGAGGGAACTGGTTCCCTTCCATTATTATCTGAAGGTACTGGTAGTGGGGTTGGGAAACGAAAAAGTAACTCCTGACAGCCTTGGCCCCCATACAGTGGACAAGGTGAAAATCACCAGCCATCTTTTTAAAATCTACGACTGCGACGGTGACGATGAGATGGGAAATGTGAGTGGCTTCAATCCATCTGTTACCGGTGTCACTGGACTGGAGACGGCAGAAGTAATCGAAAAGGTTGTAAGTCTGGTAAAACCGGAGGCCGTTCTGATTATTGATTCCCTGGCGGCAAAGGACATCAGCCGCATCAGCACTACCATTCAAGTGAGCGACACGGGTATTTCGCCCGGAGCCGGCATGGGCAACCGCAGGAAATCCATCGATGAGGAAACTCTGGGCTGCCGTGTCATCGCCATAGGGGTGCCCACTGTCATCGATTCCAGAACCCTGATTCTGGATGCAGCAGCTGAAATCCCCGGATGGACGGAAGCAGATGCGGAAGGCTATTTTGCCAGGAAGGAGATGGATATGATTGTCACGTCCACCGACATTGACGAAATCATAAAGGAGTTTGCGGAAATCATTGCTGACGGTATAAATATTACCCTCCATCCCGGCATATACTCCTGAAGGGAGGTGGCTTATGAGAAAAAATCTTTTCGGCATGGTGCTGGTGGTCTACGCAGCCAGTACACTGCTGTTTGCCATAGTTCTGCCGCAGTTTGAGCCTGCTTCGCAAAATCCCTCTGCTCTGGATTTCACCCTGACAGCGGAGGATCTGGCCGTCATGAGTCTCAATGCTGTCTATCCCGGACTTACGGATGGGCTCAGTGATTCCCGGGACAATGAAAGTCAGCAGGAACCTGCGAAATCAGATGAATCTGCAGGGCCGGAAGTTACGGCTGTACGTGATTCAGAGGAACAGCCGGAACCGGTAGTCTTCGGGGATGATCCGGCAGTCCTAATCGTTCATACTCATGCTACAGAGACTTATCTGCCGGCTACAGCCAGCAACTATCACTCCACATCGAAGGAAAACTCTGTCCGCGATGTGGGGGAAGCCCTGGCAAAAAGCCTGGAAGAGGAGGGAATTGCGGTGGTTCACGATGAAACCCTTCATGATAATCCGTCCTACAGCAGTTCCTACAGCCGCTCTTATGATACCATTCAGACGCTTCTGGATAAGTACCCGACCATTGAGTGCGTCATCGACCTGCACCGTGACGCTATTGCCTCCGAGGCGGCAGCACCTACCGTCTCCATCGGCGGCAAAACCTGCGGCAAGTACATGTACGTGGTCAGCACAGCGGTACCCACTTATCAGAACAACCTGAAGTTTGTGAAGGCTCTGAATAAGACTGCTTCTGAAGAGTTCAGCGGATTCACTGGATCTGTGCTGGAACGTGGTTACGCTTACA
Source organism: Bacillota bacterium (assembly GCA_017537495.1). Lineage (GTDB taxonomy): Bacteria > Bacillota > Clostridia > Peptostreptococcales > Anaerovoracaceae > RGIG7179. The sequence goes on from JAFYKS010000112.1 coordinate 6,039, forward strand.
ACCAGGGCTTGTCGGATAAGTATCTCCTTCTGGAAATCGGAAATAACCGGAATCATATCGAGGATGTAAGAAATACGGCCAGTGTGTATGGAAAGATTTTAGCCAGGACATTGAAGGCAGGGTATTGAAAAAAGGATGGAAAGTTGGAACGCTGCAGGAGACTGCAGCGTGTTTTTGTGGTAGAATAAATTAAACATATTGTTGAAAGGGGGATGGACCATGGAATGGGTGACGATTTATGATATTAGCGTCCATCAATTTATTTTTCCCCAAATGCTGATTGCGATGCTTTGCATTTATGGTGGTGTTTTTTTAGTATGTTCTGTTCCTGGTATGACAAATTCAGGGATAAAAGAGAATATACGCCTTATATTGATAAACATAATTTGTGTTCTATGTCTCTCAGCTGTAGTTGTAGTGATTGCGAATGTTGGGGCGGCATTCTTAAGAATCAATTCTATGGTATATGAAGATGCGTATAAAGCGGGAAACTATGAAATCATTGAAGGGACGCCGCATTCTCAGCACATGGCTAACGGAGGTTTTTTCTTTTCTGTAGGGGAATTGAATTTTATATGTGAAAAGGACTTCAGTCCAGAGCGGAGCACACATATCGATAAATATATAAAAGATGACAATATCAAAATAAAGGTCTTTTATTATGGGGATGAAATGTATGATACGGTAAATCAAGAGTATATGATACTTAGAATTGATGTATTGATGGAGCAGGAGGCAAACTTATGAGAATATTCGATATGGAACAGATTCGTGAAGAGGCAACAGATGCGATTGTTTTCGATGATGATTATGAAGATGCCATAAAGAAATTTAAAATATTAGAGGAATATGGCGACGAGCGTGCCCACCTGGATCTGGCAGACTGCTATTACTGTCTGGGGCAGTATGAAGAGGCTATGGTCTGGGCAGATAAGGCCGACTATTCGAAGATGGACCCGGAAGGGGACGGCTATCTGTTTTTCGTTCTGGGCGATATTTATAACGAAAACCGTCAGTTTGAAAAGGCACGTTACTGGGCGAAACTGGCTGTATTTGCCGGAGAAGAAGATGCAAAGGATCTTTTGGAAGCAGTGGAAGAAGAACTGCAGTTGCAGAAATAGAATCTGTTTCGCAAAAAATACTCCAATTTGGCTTTTGAGCGGTGTTTGGAGTATTTTGTGGAGTGGACTTGGGAGTATAGGAGTTAAAGTACTACCCATGTCAAGGACACGGAGACATTTCATTTTAGGGTGTCTTCATTCTTGACATGGAAAACTGGATATATTCCTGTTGTAATATAGTTGTAATATTCATTTGGGGACAACTTTTCAAGTCCCATCTGATAACGATCATTGTTGTAATAGTCCATCCAATCATCAATTGCAGAACTAGCCTCTTGAGGGGTAGTCCATTTGATGGATTTTACTCTCAATTCATCTTTCATATGTCCGAAGAAACTTTCCTGTGGAGCATTGTCCCAGCAGTTTCCTCGTCGAGACATTGATTGACGGATTCCTGCATCAAGTATCAGTTTGCGGAAACTGATGCTGGTATAATGACATCCCTGGTCTGAGTGAATCATGGTTTCATCACTAAGCGATAGCCCATGATTTTCCAGAAGTTTCTTTACCGTTTCCAGAACAAAATCTACCTCCAGAGATTCGCTGAACTGGTAGGCCAGAACCTGTTTGGTATATGCATCTGTGATGACAGAAAGATAACAGTATGCATCACCAACAGGGATATATGTGATGTCTGTTAAGAGAATTCTTCGAGCACCATGCTTACGGAATTCTCTTTTTACATTGTTATCAGCAACAGCATTTGTGCGCATCGCCTTAGCCATTCTTCGATAGGGATTTGCTTTTCGGATTGGGCAGCTCAAACCATACTTTCTCATAAGACGCCGAATCTTTTTATGGTTCATACGAATTCCCATACGCAGAAGCCGCATATGAATTCCCCAAACACCTTTATCATATCCCCGAAACTGGTATGCATCTAAAATCTGACGAAATGATTCAAGATCGCGTTCTTCCCGGTTTGAAACTGCAGCTCCCTCGGATAAAAATCTGTAATATCCGGAGCGAGCCACACCAGCAAGTGCACACAGTTCCTTAATGCTCAGAAGATTATCTTGGCTTTCGCATGTATGCTTTATCAGTCCGTAACATGCTTCTCTTCGTTTTCTTCCAATACTTTCAGCATTTGTGTTTTTTTTAGAAACTCAATTTGTTGCTGCAAGCGAAGGACCTCATCCTGCAGCTGCTGGATAGCTTTTCGCGTTTGAACACGTTCATTTCCTTTGGATATATGTTTTTTGGAAGAAGATTCATGAAGCCCTTTTGCGGAGAGAACTTCTTTCCTGATGTTCTCAGATGCGCGCTGCATTCTGCGTGCTCCCAGCATTTCAGGATCATAACCTGCCTTTCGGAAAATCTCTTTCCATGGAGTACCATTTATTTCTCGTTCTTCTAAAAGAAATCGTTTAAACTCAACCGTAAAACGAATTTGTGACTCGGAAACAGTTAATGTAAAAGGATTGCTCTCAAGAATTTTTATTTCTTCGTCAGTGAATTTTTTTCCGCCCATAACTGCGATACCTCTCTTGTAATATTTATACCACAGTTTCC
>JAFYKS010000113.1 GCA_017537495.1 Bacillota bacterium
CTGCCATCTTCGTCCACGCTGATGCTGCTGCATCCTGCCACGCAGCATTTGCCCATTACACGGGCAACCACTGCCGCATGTGAAGTCATGCCTCCTCTTGTGGTCAGAATTCCGCACGCTGCAACCATCCCGGCCAAATCCTCAATGGACGTTTCTTCTCTGACAAGAATCACCTTTTCTCCATTTTCCTCTGCGGCAGCCGCCTCCTCTGCAGAAAAATAAATTCTTCCGCTGGCTGCCCCAGGAGAAGCAGACAATCCTTCAGCAATCTTTTCGTGGTTACCCAGTGCTGCCATATCAAAGGTAGGATGCAGCATCCGGTCAATCTGTTCAGGCTCCACTCTTGTGATTGCAGTTTCTTTATCTATAAACCCTTCTTCAACCATATCAACGGCAGCCTTAACAGCAGCAGATGCCGTGCACTTGCCGTTTCTTGTCTGAAGCATGAATAATTTGCCATTTTCAATTGTAAACTCAACTTCCTGCACTTCTTTGTAGTGTTTTTCAAGAAGCTCAGCTATTTTTACAAGACCTTTGTAGTTATCCGGGAAAGTCTCCTTCATCTTGTCGATGTTAAGAGGCGTTCTTACCCCTGCTACCACATCCTCACCCTGGGATTTTGTCAGAAACTCTCCGTAAAGAATTTTCTCACCGGTAGACGGATCGCGGGTAAAAGCAACTCCCGTTCCGGAGTTTTCGTTCATGTTGCCAAATACCATTGCCTGAACATTTACTGCTGTTCCCAGTTCTGAAGGAATTCCCTGAATTTTGCGATAAAGCTCCACACGGTCACTGTTCCAGGAATTAAAAATAGCCTTTACAGCTTCCAGAAGCTGTTCTTTTGGCTCCTGGGTAAATTCCTTTCCGGTCTCTTCTTTAATCAAAGCTTTGAAGTCTGCAATGACCGCTTCCAGGTCTGCTTCATCCAGTTGAAAATCATCGGCAACACCTTTGTCCGCCTTACGTCCATCAAGAATCCTGTCAAATTTTGATTTGGAAATCCCCAGTACCACATCACCGAACATGGACAGAAATCTGCGATAACTGTCAAGTGCGAAAGGGCGGCTTCCAGAGAGAGCCGCCAATCCTTCTACAGTATTATCATTTATTCCCAGATAAAGAACCGTATCCATAATGCCCGGCATTGAAACCGGTGCACCTGAACGTACCGCTACCAGGAGAGGATTTTCGGCCGAGCCGAAAACCTTTCCTGTTACAATTTCCAGTTCTGCAATTTTTTCAAAAATCGCCTCTTCAATATCGCTGCTTATGCAGTGATTTCCTTCATAATACCTGTTACATGCCTGGGTGGTGATGGTAAAGCCAAATGGTACGGGCAGACCAATCCCGGTCATTTCCGCAAGGTTTGCTCCTTTTATTCCAAGAAGGTCTTTCATATCCTTTGAGCCCTCATTAAAGGAGTAAACGAATTTCATCATTTTTTTACCTCATAAATCCGGCCTTAACTGTCTGCTGCACAGCAGCTTGCCAATTAGAATGCCAGTCTTTCTTCGATGTATGCGCGTACTTCGCTTACAGGAATTCTTACCTGCTGCATAGTATCTCTGTCACGTACTGTTACGCAGCCGTCAGTTTCTGTGTCGAAGTCTACGCAGATGCAGAATGGAGTACCGATTTCGTCCTCTCTTCTGTATCTCTTACCGATGGAACCGGACGCATCATAGTCCACCATAAAGTACTTGGAAAGTTCTTCGTGGATTGGTTCGGCAACGCCGGATAACTTCTTGGCAAGCGGAAGCACTGCTGCCTTAAATGGTGCCAGTGCAGGGTGGAACTTCATAACGGTTCTCACGTCTTCCTTACCGTTTGCGTCAGTTAAAACTTCTTCGTTATATGCATCAACAAGGAAAGCAA
>JAFYKS010000114.1 GCA_017537495.1 Bacillota bacterium
TGCGCAAACGTGATATACGATGACAATTATATGCAGAAGATGGGCGGTTCCAGTTTCGAACTGGCCGCACCTCTTCTCTGGGGAAAAGGTGTCTGCAGCGGAATTTCCAAAGCGGCAAAATTTCTCTTCGACCAGGTGGGAATCCGCAGCATCCTGATGACGGGCCGTACAAAGGACCGGGCAGGTGTTTTGGGTGAGGAACATTGCTGGCTCATGGTGAAAATCGATGGGCAGCGTTACCACCTGGACCTGACCTTTGATATGACAACGAAAACAAAGCGGTATTTTAACCTGACAGACCAGGAAATCCTGGAAGACCGCATTCTGATATAGAAAAACAGGAGAAAGGAGCAGACTATGCCAACTTATCAGGGAATGCATGGTACATATACCATCATAGAGCCTTGCCGGGCCAGCGGCGGCGAGGGAGAGATTTTCAACATCCGCGGCAAAAAAAATCTGGTGCTGAAGCGCCTTTCAGACCGTCACCGCACTACATCCCGCCTGAAGAAGCTGGAAGCGATGATTAGTGCAGGTGTACCGCCGGCCCTGCTGGATCAGATGACCTGGCCGGTAGATATCGTTTATGAAGGGGGACAGTTTGTTGGTTATGTAATGCCTGCCCTGCATAACACAGAAGACCTGAATGTAATTTACAGCGATAAATATAAGCTGAAGCTGGAAGATTACATCACCATAGCGATGAATCTGTGCGTACCTTTGGACGGTCTTCATCAGCTGGGACAGTACGTTGGTGACGGCAATCCGGAAAACATCTGTATAGATCCGAAAAATCTGACGGTAACACTGGTGGATACCGACAGCTACACCGTAACAGATCGGGCCAGCGGACGTATTTATCCATGTGTGGTAGGGCTTGGACCTTATCTGGCACCGGAGGTTCAAGCGGTGATGAACCAGAATCACGGCCTGATCAATGTACCTGCAGATACTTTCAATGAATATACTGACCGATTCTGGCTGGCGGTTCACATTTTCGCATTGCTCATGAACGGTGCACATCCTTTCGCAGTGCGTCAGGGAAGCCAGACAAACATGCCTCACATGTCAGCAGGACAGTCTTCCGTAAACCTGCCGCAGCCAAACGAGAACATCTGCAGAGGTTTCTTCCCGCATACCATGCATCAGGCCGGACTGGACATCCCGGTTTACTGTCCGAGATTTGATTATCTGCCGGTTTCTGTTCAAAATCTCTTCATTCGGGCTTTCGTGGATGGTCACAGCAATCCATCCGTCCGCCCGTCTGCGAGAGAGTGGTTTGCTGAACTTGGACGCATGAAGGCGTCGCTGGTAAGTGGTACACACTGCAGAAAACATCAGCATCAGTATCCGTCATCTGCAGGATTTTGTCCATGGTGCGAGCTGGGAACAAGAACTGTTCCAAAGCAGGTGAATAATGCCGGTGCAGGGAATGGCAGATATCAGGCAGGCATGCAAGGCGGAGGAAATGGCCGCAGCAGACGCAGAACAGGCTGTCTCAGCCTGCTGGGGACTTTGCTTGGAATCCTGATCAGTATCGCAGTTCTGCTGGCAGTACCGGTGGCATGCACCGCTAATATGATGGATATTCACAGGTCTGAAGAGGCTGCACGTCAGGAGGCGAACAAGCAGAAAATCGAAGAACTGCGCCAGGAAATGCAGAATTCTCAGCAGGAAGAACCTGCACCTTATGAAAGCGGAATGCAGGCAGACGGCAGCTGGACGCATCCTCATGACAATCGTGTCCTTCAGGTGGCTGACACCGCTTATCACAACCTGAGTGCCAGCGTTTCTGATGCCATGCCGGAAGTGGAGTTCGGGCTGGAACCAGGATTTGATGGGATTTATTATCTGCAGACTATGGACTCTGACCAGCAGCTTTGTGTGCGGCTTTATGATGACACCGGATTTTGTGTAGCAAGCTATGTTTCCGAGGAAAACGGTGATGGCGTTTTTGTAGAACTGAAAGCAGATCACATGTACAGACTGAAGGTGGAACGCCGGTTTGCTGATACCGGAAACTTCCAGATCCGCTGGTGGCTCCAGAAGCAGACGGAAGATATTACAAATTATGGTGCAGTCCGTGACTCCATTGACTTTAACAATCAGGAGAACTGTTATCTTTTCCGCTGCAGTGCTTCCAAAGAATACCGTTTCTGTTTCACAGAGGCGGCGGAAGAGCTCAGGCTGAAAATTTACATTTACGATTCCAACTGGAACCGGATTACCTCTGCCATCGACGTGACGCAGGGATTCGGCCCATATGCAGAACTGCAGGCAGGACAGAACTATTATATTAAAGTCAGTGCTTATGGCTGCGGTGATTATACCCTGGATGTGCAGCAGACCGGGTAGGAGGTGGAGCATATGAGACGAAGAAACGGCAGAGTGCCATGGTGGCTGATTCTGATACTGATTCTGAATCTTCTGATCCGTATTATTCCGCAGGAGTGGATTATCGGTCCCGCACCAACCGCAGAAAACGTACGCCAGCAGGCGGAAGCGTGGATTGCAGAACAGAAAGAGCCGGCTGCAGATGTTTTGCAGGATGAAAACAGGTGGCTCGGCCTCAGCGAAAGAGAAAAGGTCCGGATTTTGGAAAGACTGGCAGAAGAACAGGCCGCATCACTTGGACTTTGGAAACATATTGACGTGAAAGTTGTGGAACTGGAAGACAATCTGGCAGGACAGTATGATGACCGGACACGGACCATCGAAATTGACGCAGAATGTTTTGAGAAATACCGACCGGAAAAACTGGCTTATGTGGTCTGCCACGAAGTCCGGCATGCATACCAGTTTGCTTTGGCTGATGCCTGGATGAACCTTTGTGCGGATTCCCGTTATGCAGATCTGGAACTTTTCGATATGATGGAGGAATGCTACGAAGGACTGAACAATTACTGCCATGCATCGGAAGACCTGGAGGCTTATAAAAATCAGTGGGTCGAAATCGATGCCCGGGAGTATGCGGATAGAGAAATAACACGTATCTGGCTGAAAAAAGGATGAATAGGGGGACGTAATCAGATTATGAAATTATATGGAATCAAGGGAGATATTTATGAAGTGCTCTGTGAAGAGAATCCTCTGATTGAGGAAACCCACGGCTGGCTTTTTCCTGTGGAAGGTCATCCGGAGCTTACGGCCAAACTGTTTCACCCTGACGGTCTGATGAATGGGCAGGATAAAGTGAAGGAAAAGAATTTCCAAAGGTTGATGGAGCTGTGGATTCCGGCGGATGCTTTAGAGCATGTGGTATGGCCGGCGGACGGTCTGTGGAATGAAAAGGGCTGTTTCCTCGGATTTCTGAGGCCTTCCGTTTCAGGCTATATGACTCTGGAAAAGGTTGTGAAACGGCAGAAGACCATGGATGTGGAGGATAAACTCCGCATTGCCCGCCAGCTTATTGCAGCAGTTAAGTCTGTGCACCGCATGGATGTGCTCTGCGGCAATCTGCACCGTCAAAATATCCTGGTTTCACAGGACTATGATAAAGTACTTCTGGCTGGAGCGGACTATTTTCGGTTCCGAAATGAAGAGGGAGGATATTTTGTACTGAATGAATCTGTGTACCGGAATCCTGACACGGGACTGAGCATCCCGAGGGTGCCGGATGATTTGGCGGTAGCAAACCATCTAAAAAAATTGTTTGAAAGCCAGCTGCTGAAGATGAAACTGCCGCACTGGGAAAGAGCCTTTTTCCTGGCCTTTCTTAACGGCATGAACAATCCTGACAGACGTCCGCGGCTGGAAGAATATGAAGAGTTACTGGATGAATTTGAAGAAATGTTGAAAAAGGAGGAGTAAAAATGGCTAAGAGTGATTATTTCAAGTGTCCTGAATGCGGATATGCTGAACTGCGAAAGATTCTGGGTGACGTTTCTTATACACCATGTCCTGAGTGCGGATGCCGCCAGATGTACAGAGTATAGGAGGCGCTGATCATGGAAAAAAATATCTGCAGCAGATGCGTTTACTGGATTCACGGTGTATGCCGAATTACACAGGAAAGACGTAATGACGGAACCTGTAACTGCGGTATGTTCCGTGAAAGAGAAAACTGATACTTAAACGGAAATGCAAAAAGACCACTGCATGCAGTGGTCTTTTGATTTTTCAGTATGAATCTTACTTTACGTAAACCTTTGGCAGTCTCTGGCCGAATGCACAGCAGATTTCGTAGTTGATGGTGCCGGTAGCCTTGGCGATATCTTCTGCAGTCACTTCCAGGTTGCCGTCTGTACCCATGATGATACATTCGTCACCAACCTTTACGTCAGGAACGTCAGTTACATCAACCATGCACTGGTCCATGCAGATGTTGCCCGCGATTGGAGCCAGAACACCGTTTACGATAACCTTTGCCTGGGAAGAGTAAGGACGAGGATAGCCGTCCGCATAGCCCAGAGCCAGGGTTGCAATCTTGGAAGGTCTTTCGGAGATGAAACGTCTGCCGTAGCCTACGGAGAAGTTTTCGCCAACTTCCTTCAGATGTACGATGTTGGCCTTAATCTGCATTACAGGCTTGATGGACAGCTGGTTTCTGTCTACTTCATCGGATGGGTACTGACCGTAGAGGATGATACCAGGACGGCATGCATCGAAGTAAACGGTAGGCAGTTCCATGATGGACGCGCTGTTTGCCAGAATCTTCTGCGGAACTTCCACGCCGGCAGCAGTCAGTGCGTCGTAGAACTTGTTGAAGTTGTCTTCCTGCCAGTGGGAATAAGTCTTGTCAAATGCGTCAGCGGTGGACATATGAGAGAACAGACCCTTGATCTTGAAGCCTTCCAGGTCCATCATCTTCTTTACGTCTTCCACTGCAGCACCAATGTTTGCATCGTCCGGCAGATAACCGATTCTGCCCATACCGGTGTCAACTGCAATCAAACCGTGAACCACCTTGCCTGCCTTTACTGCAGCTTCGCTGATAGCAGCAGCGTTGGAGGAACTGCAAACTACAGGAGTGATGTCGTGTTCTACGATGAAGTCTGCATACATGTCAGGAGTCAGGCCCAGCATGATAATTTCTTCCTTAATACCTGCTTCGCGCAGAGTCAGTGCTTCCTGCAGAGTCGCAATCGCCAGAGTCTTTACGCCGTTTGCGATCAGAACTTCTGCAACCTTTACGGAACCGTGACCGTAAGCGTCAGCCTTGATAACACCGATCATTTCACGGTCTTCACCGATCTTTGCACGGATCTGCTTAATGTTGTAATCCAGGTTGGATAAATTGATTTCGGCCCAAGCGGGTCTGATGGCTTCTTTGTACATGTCAAACATCTCCTCTTTATCTTTATAGTTGATTTAATCTGTAAAATATTGTTTCGGATACGAATTCCACCAATATTATAGTCTTTCGGACAGGGATTTTCAAGGCGAATGTGTATTTTACGCCAAATTCTGTTTGCATATTTCCCGAAAACATAGTAAGCTATAATTTATACAAGTTATCAAGGAGATGATTTATAAATGGAAAGAGATAGTTTCAGAAGTAAAACGGGATTCATTATCGCCTGTATCGGTTCTGCCGTAGGCATGGGTAATATCTGGCTCTTCCCGGCGAGAGTATCTTCTCTTGGCGGTGCAGCCTTCCTGATCCCTTATTTTATATGTGTTATCGTAATCGGATTCACTGGTGTAATCGGTGAAATGGCCTTCGGTCGTGCCATGGGCGCAGGTCCGATGGGTGCTTTTGGTAAGGCTACGGAAATGGCCGGAAAAGGAAAGAAGCTGGGTGAAGGTCTGGCTCTGGTTCCGGTAATTACATCCTTCGCACTGGCAATCGGTTACTCTGTAGTTGTAGGCTGGATTCTCAAGTATACTGTAGGATCCATTACCGGCAGTGTATTCGCTGGTGCTACCGTAGATGACTATGCAGGCGCATTCGGTGCCACTGCAGCATCCTTCGGCAGCGTGGGCTGGCATGTGCTGGGCCTGGCGATTACTTTTATCGTAATGATTTACGGAATTTCCTCCGGTATCGAAAAGATGAACAAGGTTATGATGCCTCTGTTCTTCGTTATGTTCGTAGGTATGGCAGTTTATCTGCGCACTCTGCCGGGTGCAGAAGCAGCTTATGACTTCCTGCTGAAACCTGACTGGACACAGCTGGCAAACGGTAAGACCTGGGTTTATGCCCTGGGTCAGGCCTTCTTCTCCCTGTCACTGGCAGGTTCCGGAACCCTGGTTTACGGTTCTTATCTGAAGAAGGATGTGGACGTTCCGTCCAGTGCACGTACTGTAGCATTCTGGGATACCATGGCAGCAGTTGTAGCAGCCTTCACCATCCTGCCGGCAATGGCCATCGCAGGTGTGGAACTGACCGGCGGCGGTCCTGGCCTCATGTTTATCTTCCTGCCGAGCGTATTCGCACAGATTCCTGGCGGCAGAGTCGTAATTATCGTATTCTTTGTGGCAGTTACCTTCGCAGGTCTGACTTCTCTGGTGAACCTGTTTGAAACACCGGTAGAAGCACTGCAGACCAAGTTCGGCTTCAGCCGTAAGAAGGCAGTTGGTGCGGTTGCAGTTGTGGGTACAGCCATCGGCGTATGCATCGAAGGCATCGTATCCGGCTGGATGGATATCTTCTCCATCTACATGTGCCCTCTGGGTGCATTCCTGGCCGGCGTGATCTTCTTCTGGATCTGCGGCAAAGACTTCGTCCGCAAGCACGTGGACATGGGCGCAAAGAAGCCTGTAGGCCCTTGGTTTGAATTCGCAAGCCAGTACGTATTCTGCGGCCTGACCATTGCGGTTCTGGTTCTGGGTACTCTGCTGGGCGATATCGGCTGATTCCGGATTCCCCCCTGCAAAATCTGCAATAAAAGAGTTGTCTCAATCAGGAGGCAATGTCATTATGTGAATGCAATTGGTGGAGCTCTGCTCCACCTTTTTGTTTTATGCGTGCAATAAACGCTTGAAAAACAGATGTATGTTGAAAAATTCTAAAAAAATTCAGTTTATCTGTAACAAATACAAGTGTTTCGTGTATATATGAGTATCAATACTTTACAGATGGAGGCAGACTATGGCTAGAAAAGATATAACCACTTTTGCAAAAGAAATGAATGAACGTTTTGTATTGGCCCAGGAAATGCTTGGAAAAATAAAAAGTGAAAACGGACCGACATACAAAAATATGAAAAACACCTTAAATGAACTAAAACGCATGTCTTCTGATAAGGATATAACTTTTGAAGCATTACGTAAAAAAATGCAGATTCTGGAAGAACAGGCTGCACAGTACATGAGAGAACAGCGTTTTAAAGTTGGTCAGAGTATTGAAGGTGCAGAAGATTACCGTAAAAATGATGAATTTCTTGATTCTGCCTTTGCGGAAAACAAAAAGAAAAACGCGATGAAAGCTGCAAATATTCTTTTGCAGGCATCAAATAGCTGGGTTAACGAGTTGGACTACCACTATCCTGATATCAAAAAACGTGAAATTGAACGGCAGGAAGCTCTGCTTGCTGAAGAGAAAAAGAACAAGGAAAGAAAATTATCAAAATATGTAAATGTAATTCATGAATACGACAAAAAATTTGCAGAAACATTCGTTCATGATAAAAAAAGTACTGATCCACTGTATAAGGAGGCATCTGCTGCAGTTCAGAAACTGATGAA
>JAFYKS010000115.1 GCA_017537495.1 Bacillota bacterium
CAACCTGGTCAGTGTTCTGCGGACGAACCACACATGCACCGATGTTTACCATGTTGTTTCCGGAATGTCTCTGGAACTGACGGTAGCCGATATAGTCCTTTGCTGCGTCCTGCAGTGCTGCCTTTTCAGTTACTACGTGGTCTGCACCTACGATATCAGAAAGGGACTTGATTAATAATTCTTTCTCCATTGTTATATTTCCTCCTCAAAATCTTCATGGCCGGGGTGGCGGGAAGGCCCGGCGGACCGTCCCGCTCCGGCTGTTTCGGGTTTCTTAAACGTGTTTCATGGTTCTGGATGCCACAATGTCTACGCCTGTGCCGCAGAGATCGGAAGCAATCACATCGCCTCTCTTGACAGGTGCCTCAAGCTTTACAGCATAGAGCACATCCAGACACTGGTTGATCATGTTCTTCGGAATTTCTCCGGTGCTGGAAACGGACAGTCTTCTGTGGTGTCCGCCTTCGATGGCTACTGTAGTAGTCAGCATACGCATCGGATTGGTGTATTCGTTCTTACCATGGTCGATGCCGCGCTTGCATGCGTAACCATCTACATGAATTTCGCCGCCTTCTTCCCAGACAGTCAGTTTGCAGCTGTTAGGGCATGCGATGCATACGAATTCCTTCTTATTCATTTTACTTGCCCTCCTTCATGTCTACAACTACGTCCGCATTACCGGTCGCCTTCACACCGCAGGAAATCATTTCCGGAGGTGCCACGAAAGCATGTCTAGCGGTCTGAGTTACCTGACCGTCTTCACTGACTTCCAGAACTGCCTTCTTATCCGGATGCTTTACTCTCATGTACAGCTGTACTTCGCACTCTTCACCCTTCACGATTTTCTGCGGAACGATGAAGTTTACATTTCCTGCAGGTACGGTGCGTACGTATTCTGCACCTTCGTCGCCGGTCAGCGTGCCGTTCATGTACGCCACTGCACCCTTTGCCGCGATTTCACCGGACTGGGAAACGTAGTCTACCAGGTCGAATACAACCGCTACGTTACCGCAGGCGAAGATACCGGGAACGCTGGTCATGAAGTGGTTATCCAGAACAGGACCTCTTGTTCTTTCATCCAGCTCGATGCCGCATCCTACGGACAGTTCATTTTCCGGAATCAGACCTACGGCCAGAACCAGCAGGTCACATTCAATATATTCTTCGGTGCCCGGGATAATCTGGCGCTTTTCGTCCAGTTTCGCCACGGTCACTGCTTCAATTCTCTTCTTTCCGTGTACCTTAGCCACGGTGGTGGACAGGTGCAGCGGAATATCATAGTCGTCCAGACACTGTACGATGTTTCTGGTCAGGCCGCCAGGGCTTGGCATTACTTCGTAAACGCCCTTTACTTCCATGCCTTCCAGAGTCATACGGCGGGCCATAATCAGACCGATATCGCCGGACCCCAGAATCACTGCCTTCTTACCAGGCAGGTAGCCTTCCATGTTGATGTATCTCTGTACTGCACCAGCAGTCAGAACACCGGCAGGTCTGTAACCCATCAGCTGAATCTGGCTGGCTGTTCTTTCACGGCAGCCCATTGCCAGAATCACTGCCTTGCAGGTGATTTCCATCATACCATCTTTATTGTTGCATGCGTAGATAACCTTGTCTCTTGTCACTTCCAGAACCATGGTATCCAGCAAAACTTCGATGTCGGTGGTTTCCAGTTCATCGATGAATTCCTGAGCATATTCGTTGCCGGACATACGCTTGCCGAATCTGTGGAGACCGAAACCGTCATGGATACACTGCTGCAGAATACCGCCCAGTTCCACGTCACGTTCGATAACCAGAACCTTTTCCGCACCTTCTTTGCGGGCCTGGATTGCTGCTGCCAGTCCTGCCGGACCGCCGCCGATGACAGCAATATCAAAATTCAGTTTTTTCATTACTTGTCACCGCCTTCCTTTGCAGCCTGACGGGTTTCTTCAAAGAGAATCCGGCTTCCTGCATCCTTCAGATGAATTTCCGTCCATTCCTTACCCAGCTCTCTTGCCAGGATTTCCAGCACCTTTGGCTGGCAGAATCCGCCCTGACAGCGGCCCATGCCTGCTCTGGTTCTTCTCTTGATGGCGTCTACGGAAGTAGGAACCACACTGGAGTTGATTGCATCCAGAATTTCACCTTCTGTAATCTGTTCGCATCTGCAGATGATTCTGCCGTAACGAGGGTCCTGTGCAATCAGCTGATCCTGTTCTTCACGGGACATGTGACGGAATTCCACTCTTGCTTCACGGTAAGGATTATAGTCTTCCTTCACTGCAGGTTCGCAGCCAGCTGCCTTCACGTCTTCCAGCCAGATTTCTTCTACCATCTTGGCGATAGCAGGGGCGGATGCCAGACCAGGGGACTGGATTGCACCTACGTTGATGAAACCGTGGGTAATCGGAGACATTTCGATTACGAAGTCTTCGGAATAGTCTGCAGGTCTTACGCCGCAGAAGGTTTTGATGATATCCTTATAACCTGTCGCTGCATTCAGGTTGGTACCCATTGCATAAGCCAGGTCGTCGATTGTAGTCGTATTGTCTTCCTTATCAGGAACTTCTGTTGCGGAAGGGCCCAGCAGAGACTGGTGTTCGGTGGTTACACACATTGCACCGCCCTTGGATTCCGCATTCTTCTTTTCCTGTACCAGATGGCTTCCGTCGTAAATCATGGTGACTCTGTCAAATTCCGGTTCGCTGTGTCTGTCCAGAATTGCCAGGGTACCCTTACGTCCGTGGATGGTGTAGCACTTATCGCCAGCCATTGCAGAGATTTCGTCAGCATAGATACCTGCGCAGTTGATTACATGCTTTGCCTTGATGATACCGTTGTTGGTCACAACGCCCTGCACCTGGCCGTCTTCTCTCAAAACATCCGCTACGGTAGTGTTGAACATGAATTCCACGCCGTTGTCTGCCGCATTTTCTGCCAGTGCGATAACCACTTCGTAGGATTCCACCTGACCAAAGCTTGGGAAGAATGCGCCACCCTTGATGTCCAGGTTTCTGTGCGCCAGCTTCGGCTCGATTTCCAGAGCACGCTCTGCGTTATAGAACACTTCCGGTTCATGAACGCCGTTCATCACTGCGATTTTGTATGTCATTTCTGCGCCCTTCATGAGGCGTTCGTCAGTAACAACTGCCACGCAGCCGCACCAGTCCAGAGCAAAATTCAGCTCGTCAGCCCACTGCTGGTACATGCGGTTGCCTTCGATGTTCAGCTTGGCCTTCAGAGTGCCCGGCTTTACTGCCATGCCCGGATGGATGTTACCGTTATTGGCCTTGGATGCGCCAGTGCAGACGTCATCGCTCATTTCCACCACAGTCACGTTCATGTCGTATTTTGCCAGGGTACGTGCAATACCGCAGCCTATGACACCGGCACCGACAATCACCACGTCAGTTTCCTTTACGACACCTTTAGCTTCGCCGTCTGCCTTAGCCTGGCTGTAATCCTTCTTTGGAATCACCAGACCCTTGACGGTCATTTCGTTTACTACGTTTTTTACGCCTTCCTGCTTCGCCAGGAAGTGTCCCACGTCTACCAGCTGATTCCAGGATTCGCACTCGCCCTGGACGGTCACAATATTGCGGCCGTCCACGGTCAGTGTCATTTCGATTCCCGGAAAAGCTTCAGACGCAGCCTGTCTGATTCTTTCAATCATTTTCTCAATCCTTCTTTTTGAATATTTTTATTACTTACCGTACTTGGCGTAGATTTCCTGTTCCTTGCCGTACAGTGGAACCAGCTTGCCGAAAATTTCCTTCCATACATTGTCATACAGATCCTGATACAGAGCATGTTCTTCCATGTCTGGTTCGAAGCGGTCTCTTTCGTGAACCATGTTAGCAGCAGCTTCATCGAAGTCCTTGAATTCGCCCAGGCCTACGAATGCAGCCATTGCAGCACCGATACCGGATACTTCATGAGTATGTACACGAACAACAGGAATACCGAACATGTTTGCAGTAATCTGGCAGATTTCGGAGCTTTTGGAACCGCCGCCGCCCAGACGTATTTCAGCA
Organism: Bacillota bacterium; assembly: GCA_017537495.1. Classification (GTDB taxonomy): domain Bacteria; phylum Bacillota; class Clostridia; order Peptostreptococcales; family Anaerovoracaceae; genus RGIG7179. The sequence goes on from JAFYKS010000115.1 coordinate 4,020, forward strand.
ACCTTGAACTTACCTGCAGCTTCTGCCAGCTTGATGCCTTCCATCAGGGAGTAGTTGATACCTTCGATTACGGCTCTGTACATGTGGATTCTGCCGTGGTAGTCAGCCATACCTACGAAACCGCCTCTTGCGAACGGCATTTCAAAGTTTGGAGTGAAGTAAGGCTGGAACATGAGGCCGTCACAGCCTGCAGGAATTTCAGCCATCTTTTCGTTCAGCAGTTCGACTGCGGACTTGTTAGTTCCTTCTGCAGCAATCTTTTCCAGTTCCGCAAATTCCTTCTGGAACCAGGATACCAGCCAGTAGCCACGGAAGATTTCATATTCCGGAGTGAAGCTTCCAGGTACTACGGATGGATAAGGTGCCATGCCCTTGTGGAGTTCATAGTAGTCGGAGGAGTTGAAGTCCATGGTAGCCATGGTACCGAAGGACAGTGCAACCTGTTCCTTCTTCATGCAGCCCAGACCGATAACTTCACAAGCCTTGTCAGCACCTGCAGGATATACCGGAATACCTTCAGGCAGTCCCAGATCTTCACATGCCTGCGGAGTCAGAGTGCCAATCAGATTACCGGTTTCTACTACATCCGGCAGCATTTCAGCAGGAATATCGAAGATTGGACGTGCTACATCCTTTGGACCCTTCCAGGTTCTGGTCTTGTTATCAAATGGAATATGACCAACCAGGGAAGCAGCTGCATCAGCGAACTTGCCGGTCAGCTTGAAGGACAGGTAAGTAGGGAGCATCAGGAACTTATGTGTCTTTTCCCAGATTTCAGGCTGTTCTTCTCTGATCCAGTTGCACTGGGATTTCTTATACTGCAGATCGAAGAACTGTTCCAGCTTCATCATCTTCAGAACCGGCTTCATAGCACCAGGAATCTTAGGGCTGCCCTTCGCCTGTCTCTTATCCAGCCATACGATGGCAGGTCTCAGCGGTTTGCCTTCTTTATCCACACATACGGATGTGTCACGGATACAGGATACAGCGATTGCCTCTACCTTTGCATACTGCACAGGCAGATCTTCTTTCAGCATTCTCGCACAGCGTGCCATGGTGTTGTAGTACATATCAGCATCCTGTTCAGCCCAGCCCAGTTCCGGAGAAACATAAGCAGGATCATACTGAATCTGCTTCTTTCCCAGGATTTCGCCGCCGTTGTTGATCAGCAGTGCTCTTGCACTCTGTGTACCTACGTCGAAAATTAAAACGTTTCTTTCCTGTCTTGCTTCCATGGTATTTTACCTCCAATAATAAAAATTCTCTATATCATGTTTAAGCAACAATAAAAGACTTGATTAATAGAATTTCATGGTCCGGCGTCCGTCCAGCACTTCCTGCTGGATCCGGCTGATTTCCGGCACGTCAAAATATTTCTGCAGCAGCCGTCCGGTTCCGTAATCGGCTTTCCGCACCAGAACAACCGGTGTATTGGTTTCCTCCGCACTGAAGCCTTCGAAAGAAGTCAGCGGCACAGCCCCCAGACCCAGCTTTTCTGCATCTGTATTCCAGCCTACGCCGCGGAACACCGTGCAGTCGATTCGCCCGCTCCGGACGATATCCTCGAACCCGATGAACGGGAACTCCACGATTTCCACGTTTTTTCCTTGGCAAAGCTTCTCCGTCAGAACTTTCTGGTCCATGCACACAGGGTCAACCCCCACACGCATGCCGTCTTCAATCTCCTGTTTCTCAGGATTCATGAAGTAGAGCATATATTCCTGACAGTACTGGGATCCGGTCAGTTCCGCACAGATTTCCAGTTCGTCACTTTCCGCCATGTGAATCTTAGCTGCACTCTTTGAGAGAATCATGAAATCGTAAACGCCCTTCTTCAAAGCATCCACACGCTTTACCGAACCGCTCATATAGGCGAAGGAAAATTCAATGGGTGCCTTCCCCAGAACCTCACAGACTGCCGTCGCCAGGCTGGTAAAGTGCGGTGTCATGGGAATCGGCATGCTGCCGGTAATGGTGCCCCAACCGGTATGGCCGAAAAGTTTTGCTTCGTCTTTGGATGTCAGATAGGTTCCCAGTACACCTCGTTTTTCCATGGTGATGCTGCCGTCCTCCGTCAAAACTTCCAGTGCATTCTGCACGATTCCCCGGGAAACATCAAAGGTTTCTGTATACTCATTGATTGTCGGAATCTTCTCTCCGATATCTGTAAGGAAGAGGTCTCTGGCC
>JAFYKS010000116.1 GCA_017537495.1 Bacillota bacterium
AGGAGCGTCAGATTATTTGCCCCCAGGGTCTCTTCATTTATGAAAGTAATCGGTACATCCTTAATCTGAATATCCTTTTCCGGATTTTTTTCGCCGACAACATAAACCCACAGTCCGATGGCAATGAGCAGGGCAATTATCATATTGAGTCTGTTATTCTTTAACATGTTTTACCCCCTTTAATGCTCTTGTCAGCTTTTCCTTCACAGAGTTTGAAGTTTCATTTTCAAGATAAATACTCAGGAGCATTTTCTCTACTGTCTTCATATCCAGGAAACGTGTCAGCTTACCATCTCTGGCAATGGAAACAACCCCGGTTTCTTCTGACACAATCAGTGTCAGTGCATCGGAGTTTTCCGTAATGCCGATACCCGCACGGTGGCGCGTACCAAGTTCTTTATTCAGTTCTTTATTCTGTGTCAGCGGAAGTACACATCCGGCTGCATAAAGACGGTCGCCGCGGACAATCAGTGCACCGTCATGAAGTGGTGAACCTTCATAAAAGATATTTCCTATCAGCTGTTCGGAAACGGCACTGTCCACAATCGTACCGGTTTCAACGATATCATTCAGCAGTGTTTCTCTTTCAATTACAATTAATGCACCGGTTCTGGACGCAGACATATTTTCAATGGCACGGACGAATTCCCCAATCATCTGCTTCGCCTCATCCTTGTCTACCTGACTGAACACAGTAGTAAGCTTGCTTCTTCCCAGATGTTCCAGAGCTCTTCTGAGTTCCGGCTGGAAGATAACTACCAGTGCAATCAGTCCTACCTGAAGTACATTGGAAAGAATATAGTGCAGAGTGTATAAATGGCATGCATAGGAAAGAAAAGTTACCAGGAAGAATACCAGAACCCCCTTGGCCAGCTGCTCTGCCCGGGTTTCACGGATAAATCCCAGCACCTTATATACCAGGAATGCGACAATGAGCACATCCAGAATATCTGTAATCCCAATACCTGCGGTAATGTTTCTAAAAAGGTTTTCCATAAACATATTTCCTCTCACACTTATTCCATTCTATTCTACTGTAAAAGTGTGTATTTTTCAAGTAGAAGACGCAAAAAACAAAAGAAGGTGTCCGCTTTCACGGAACACCTGCTTCTGTCATAATCTCAAGTTAGTTTCATTACATTTGCTGGCAGGCAATGTTTTAGTATGTAGCTTCCACTACACCGTAATTTCCATCGTTTCTCTTGTAAACCACGCTTACGCTGTCAGTTTCCTGATCAAGATATACGAAGAAATTATGCTGCAGAAGTTCCATCTGCATTACTGCTTCGTCAACGCTCATAGGCTGTAACTGGAACTTCTTGGACTTAACAATCTTAGCTTCTTCAGCCTGTTCTTCTTCCGGAAGATCCGGAATCATTTCGAATCTTACAGATTCACCAGACTTATTTTTCTTCTGCAGTTTGCCCTTATATTTGGTCATCTGGCTGGATAACTTGTCCGCTACGATGTCGATACTGTCAAAAATATCCTGTGATACATCTTCAGCTCTGAAAATAGTCCCCTTGGTTACGATGGTAGCTTCCATCTTTACCTTGTCTCTTTCAGGATGAATCACTATATTTGCCTGTATATCGTCAGCAAAAAACTTTCCGAGCTTTTCGAATCTCTTGTCAATAGCATCCTGGATTTTTTCACTAATAGTAATGTTCTTTCCTGTAACGATAATCTTCATAATGATAACCTCCTTTTCGCCTGCACGACAGACACCTTTAAAAGAAAGGTCAGGCATTTGTACAGCCCAGTCGGTCTGTGCAAACTTTGTTTTACAAGTAGATTATACCACATGTGGTGGGGGATTACCACCTTATTTTGAAAGTATCACAAAAAAAACAAAAACCGCCCGACCGGCGGTTTTCCGCATAATAAAAAAGAACTGCTCAGCTGACCTGGTCTTTGCCCCCACACCTGCCTTTACCCGATTTTCGGAGGACTTACTTCTAAGGTACGCCATGATCACCGCCCGATCTCTGCGTGACGGCTTACGTGGATCCTTTCGCCCGCACCTGGCTTGGATTTTCAACCACAGACCTGAACAATTCCAATCTATTTTACATTATTTTCTCTCATTTTGCAAGAAAAATCCTTCTGCAAAATCATTTCCTGTAGCCAGCACCAGAACATCCACCCGCTTAGCACCAGCCTCCTTCAGTACGCGTCCGCATTGAAGCACCGTGGCCCCGGTCGTAAAAATATCATCCAGCAGAATCACATGTTTTCCCGACATATCTTCCGGGCAGGAAAAAGCATCTGCCAGATTGGAAAGCCGGTCACGGCCCTCCACGCTTCTCTGCGCAGCCGTGCTCTCATGCCGTATAAGACCGTCATACATCACCGGAACTGACGTGTAACCGCCCAGGTACCGGGCAATTTTTCCCACCTGATTAAAGCCCCGCTGCCGTTCCTTTTTCCGGTGCATGGGTACAGGGATAATGCAGTCAGCATTCAGAAGCGCTGCAGCACCCGGATCGCTGAAAATCCGGTCTGCAAGGATTTTGCCGGCAATACGGGCCACATAGGTGTTCCGGTTATACTTCAGTTCGAAGATAATCCGGCGCTCATACAGGCCATATTTCATGCATCCGCGGATGGAATCCAGCGGAATTCCGCCATCAGCCTGCAGCTTCTCCGCTTCCGGCCCGGTAAACTGGTTCAGTTTCAGTGACTGGGACGGTATTTCCACATTGCCCCAGGTAATATGGCGGATGCAGTGGTCGCAGATGCAGTAGCTCCGCCGGTTATCAATAAAATTGCCGCAGCAGATACAGTAGGTTCCCCAGGGGAAGAAAAACTCCACCGCCAATTCCGCCGCACGCTGCATCCAGGCCGGCCCTCTCAGATTCAGATACTGCTGTCGCTTCTTCATTGAATCATGCAGCCTCCTTCTTTCCGCTAATTCTTACGTATCTCGTCGCTTTATATTTTACCGTATTTTCCATTATTATCCAATACCCATTCATTCGCCTTATTTCGACATATCACATCGTCTATCTGCGATATTTTGGTGCAAAAATAAAAAAGAGATACTTTCGTATCTCCTTTAAAGCTATTGTTTCTTTCATGGTATCAATCAGCCGTTCTTTTTCAGTGAAAATATGACGATTTCTTCCCGATGATCGTCCCCGCCGAACAGATCCCCGCAGACAATCTCATCATAAATCTCCAGTTCTGCTGCAGACATGAGACAGGTAAGATAGGCATCGGCCGGATAATAAAAGAACAGAAAGATCTCCCGCGGATTCTCATTGCAGGACTTAATGATTTCTGCAATGACTTTACGCAGAATCTCCACCGAAAACGGATTGAAAAAATAGAAACGATTGACTTCCGGCGGTACCTTATAATATTCCGCTCTGCCCAGAATAAATTCTGTTTTGCCCCGGGAAACGGCAGTCTTCTGATTTTCCAGAGCGCTTTCATAAATTCGCTCATCGTATTCGATGCCTATGGTGCGGGCCTTCGTCTGGTAGGAAAGAAAGAACCCCACACGCCCTTTTCCGCAGCCATAGTCCAGTACCACATCACCTTTGCGAATCAGCCCGCTGTTAGCCAGCCGCTCCAGAACGCCATAAGGTGTCGGTTCATAAGGATAACAGTAAAGATCCGCATTGGAATCATCCCGTCCTGACGTTTTTATATGTAAGAGTTTATCCCATGTACTTTCGTTATATGCCATTGCGCCTCTACTGTAATCCTCCGTAAAACCCATTCAGCCGTTCCTGAAGGCCTGAATTGCGCTGCTTCCCCTGATAGTTATCTACCATGGCATTGAGGTAATCCTGGCGGCCCACGATGTACACCTGTTTCCGGCTTCTCGTAATGGCGGTATACAGGAGATTTCTGGTAGCCAAAGCCGGAGGGAACCAGGATACCGGCATGATTACCACCGGGAATTCACTGCCCTGGCTCTTGTGCACCGTCACCGCATAGGCAAGCTCGATTTCATCCAGCTGAGTATAAGGATATTCCACCCATTTGTCGTCGTCATATTCCACGGTAATCTGGGACATCTCACGATCGATGGCTGTAATGGTTCCGGTCTCGCCGTTGAATACACCTTTTCCGTCCTTACCTCCCGGTCTTTTGAATTCCAGTCGGTAATTGTTCTTCAGCTGCATGATACGGTCACCCACCCGGAAGGTTCTCTGTCCAAACTGGATTTCATCCACACCTTCACGCGGCGGATTAAATGTCTGCTGCAGGTAAATATTCAGGTTCTGGCTGCCCAAAATCCCCTTTTTCGTCGGCGTCAGCACCTGAACCTGGTCCAGCGGGAACTTTCCCGCCAGTTTCGTTACTTTATCAAGGGTTTCCTGCTGTTTGTCACCCTCTATTAAAACAAAGTCACCCCCAAATACCGGGTATCTTCCGTCGTTTACACGGTGAGCATTGACCACAATATTGCTTTCCTGTGCCTGTCTGAAAATCTCTGTCAGGTGTGCTGTATGGAAGTATCCGCTTTCAATCAGATCTTCCAGTACGCTGCCTGCTCCAACGGAAGGCAGCTGGTCTGCATCCCCCACCAGAATCAGCCGGGTTCCCGGCTTCATGGCATCACAAAGAGCACCCATCAGCAGCAGATCCAGCATGGAGGCTTCGTCCACAATAACAGCATCCACATCCAGGGGATCTGCCTGGTTCTTTCCAAAGGCCATGGTATGGGCACCTTCATCGTAATAGTATTCCAGCAGACGGTGTACCGTAGATGCGTACTGACCGGTAGTTTCCATAATCCGCTTGGCCGCCCTGCCTGTCGGTGCCGCCACTGCCACCTTCTGACCGCATCCGTTCAGTACACGGAGAATGGTGTTAATCAGTGTGGTTTTCCCTGTACCCGGACCGCCGGTAATAATGGATACTCCGCTGGTCAAAACATCCCGGGCCGCAGCAAACTGTTCCTCTGACAGGCTGATCCCGCCGGCTGCTTCTGCTTTGCGGAGAAGAAAGTCCAGATTCTCACCGCAGGCCAGAGGCTTCATCATGTCCGGCTCAGCCAGATCGGCCAGCTTACCGCAGATAACGCATTCCGCTCGGTAGTAGCCGTAGAAATAAACCACTGCCCGCTGATGCAGCATGGTCATCTGCACCATACCCATGAGGGCCATATCCTCCAGCACATCCCGCACAAGGGATGAAGACAGGTCAAGATACTCTGCGACTTTCTCGCAGAGTTCATTTACCGGTGCAAAACTGTGGCCTTCCGCCACATAACTGCGCAGGCCAAAGCGGATTCCGCTCTGAATCCGGTATTCGCTGTCTTTTTCAATTCCCAGCTTCTCCGCCGCCTCATCAATTTTCTTAAACCCCATATGGCTGAATTCATCCAGCAGCCAGTAAGGATTGTCTTCCGTCAGCG
>JAFYKS010000117.1 GCA_017537495.1 Bacillota bacterium
TAAGCAGATGGAAGAACTGGAAAGAATCTCCGGTTACACCGCAGAAGAAGCCAAGGCCATCCTGCTGTCCAACATGGAAAAGGAAATCCGCCATGATGCTTCCATCATGATTAAGGAAATCGAAAGCAAGGCTAAGGAAGAAGCTGACAAGAAGGCCAAGTACATTATCACCGGTGCAATCCAGAGATGTGCAGCTGACCATGTGGCTGAATCCACTGTGTCTGTAGTAAATCTGCCTAACGACGAAATGAAGGGCAGAATCATCGGCCGTGAAGGCAGAAACATCAGAACCATCGAAACTCTGACCGGTGTGGATCTGATTATCGATGATACTCCTGAAGCTGTTATTCTGTCCGGCTTCGACCCTGTAAGAAGAGAAATCGCAAGAATCGCACTGGAAAAGCTGATCGTAGACGGCCGTATCCATCCTGCCAGAATCGAAGAAATGGTTGAAAAGGCAGAAAAGGAAGTTAACGCAATCATCAAGGAAGAAGGGGAACAGGCTACCTTCGAAGTTGGTATCCACAACCTGCATCCTGAACTGGTGAAGCTGCTGGGCAGACTGCGTTTCAGAACTTCCTACGGTCAGAACGTACTGAAGCACTCCGTAGAAGTTGCTCATCTGGCTGGCCTGATGGCCGGCGAACTGGGTCTGGATGTAAAGCTGGCTAAGAGAGCTGGTCTGCTCCACGACATCGGTAAGGCTCTGGACCACGAAGTGGAAGGTACTCACGTAGACATCGGTATCGATGTACTGAGAAAGTATAAGGAATCCGAAGCGGTTATCAACGGCATGGCTGCTCACCATGGTGACTACGAAGCCAAGAGCATGGAAGCAGTTCTGATTGCTGCTGCCGATGCACTGAGCGCTGCAAGACCTGGTGCAAGAAGAGAAACTCTGGATGCTTACATCAAGAGACTGGAAAAGCTGGAAGAAATCGCAAACACTACCAACGGTGTAGAAAAGTCCTTCGCAATCCAGGCTGGCCGTGAAATCAGAATCATCGCTAAGCCGGAAGATGTAAACGATGAAGGTATTGTATTCCTGGCACGTGAAATCTCCAAGAAGATTGAAGCGGAACTGGATTACCCTGGCCAGATTAAGGTTAATGTGGTTAGAGAAACCAGAGCCATCGATTACGCGAAATAAAATCTGAGCATAATTAAATCGATTATCATAAAAGGTCCCGTACAGGCAAGTTCCCTGGACGGGACTCTTTTTGTTTGACGAACGAGGGGAACCTGTGATATCTTATAAAGTGGAGGATTCTGAGATGGAACAGGATATGACGCAGGGATATAATTTGAATGAAGAGAAAAGAATATTCTATCAGAAGCTGTTTAAAGTAGGGATACCGGTGCTGATTCAGCAGATTGTTTCCATAGGTCTCAATCTGGTGGATACCATCATGGTAGGTAAGGTGTCTGAAAATGCACTGGCGGCAGTAGGGGCTGCAAACCAGGTGTATTTCATCTACAGCGTAGTGATTTTCGGCATATTCAGCGGGGCGTCTGTGTACGCAGTACAGTACTGGGGACTGCGTGATATTTCCAGCCTGCGCAAAATCCTTGGTATTGACTATCTCATGTGCATTCTGGTGACCGTACCGACAGTAATCGGAGCGTGGTTTATGGCACCGCAGCTGATCCACCTTTTCGCAGAAGAAACTGAGGTTATCCAGCTGGGAGCAGATTACATCCGGATCGCATGTTTTTCCTACATTTTCTCCAGCATGAGCTTTGTCATCTCCTTCAATTCCAGATGCATTCAGAATCTGAAGATTCCAACCACCATCAATGCCATCGCCATCGGCATTAATATAATTTTAAACTACGGCCTGATTTACGGGAAAATGGGCCTGCCGGAGCTGGGCGTGGAAGGTGCAGCCTATGCAACCCTCATCGCACGTATTCTGGAATGCGGTGCCATGTATACGGCAGTTTACATGAGGAAAGAGCACCCGCTGAAGGCGAAACTGGCAGAAATGACAGGCTTCAGCAGGGATCTGTTTACCAGTGTAATGAAGACAGCTGTTCCCGTTATCATACTGGAAGGTCTGTGGGCACTGTCCGTATCCCTCATGTACATGGCATTCGGCAAAATCGGTGCATCCGCCCTGGCTGTGACGCAGATTGCAGTGACAGTGACGGATTTTGCGCAGACCGTATATTTTGCCGTGGGAAATGCGGCAGCAGTTATCATCGGGGAAGCTCTGGGACAGGGACGCCGCCAGACAGCGTGGCGTTACAGCAAACGGATTATGAATATTACCTGGCTGCTGAACCTGACCATGACTGCGGTGATTATTCTCATGCGCCAGCCTGTAGCAGCCATTTACGAATTTGATGCAGGCACCACGGAAATGCTGATGAAGGCACTTCTGGCCTATGCCATCTTTATGACACCGAAAATGCTGGAGTATATGATGATCTGCGGCATTCTGCGCGCCGGAGGAGATACGGTATTCTGCCTGTTCATGGATTCCGGCCTGAATATGCTGATGCAGGTACCCCTGGCATTTATCTCCGTTCTGGTGTTCCATCTGCCGCTTCACTGGGCAATGGTGGTGGCAAACACCTCGGAAATTATTAAGGTAGTGCTGTGTTACTGGCGCTATTTCAGCAAAAAATGGATGAATGTAGTGACCGACGCAGAGTCGGATGAAGTATAAAAGAAAAGAGAGGTTCACAATGCAGGTATATCTGGATAACAGCGCGACCACCCGGCAGTACGACCAGGTGACAGATACCATGATTGAAATGATGAGGGAATCCTACGGCAATCCGTCTTCCCTGCATCTGATGGGTGTGGAGGCCGAAAAGAAGGTCCGTGCATCCCGCAAAATCTTTGCATCCGCCATCGGTGCTTCCGAAGATGAAGTGTACTTCACTTCCGGCGGTACCGAATCAGACAACACCGTATTAAACGGTGTGGCGGAATCCCGCAAGCGTTACGGAAAGAAGATTATTACCACCAGAGTGGAACATCCGGCTATTTTAGAGCCGGCACGCCGTCTGGAGTCCATGGGATATACCGTGGAATACATCGGCGTGGACAAACAGTGCCGCCTGAATATGGAGCAGCTGGAAGCAGCTCTCACCGACGACACCATTTTAATCTCCATCATGGGTGTAAACAACGAAACCGGTACCATCATGCCGATGAAGGAAATTGCGGCACTGAAGCATAAATATAATAAGGAACACAAGACTGACATTCTGCTCCACAGCGATGCGGTGCAGGCTTTCGGAAAGATTCCTATGAACCTGAAGTCTGATTTCAGAGGGGTAGACTTCCTCTCTGTCAGCGGTCATAAGATTCACGGTCCGAAGGGAATCGGCGGTCTGTATGTACGTAAGGGCATTAACCTGACTCCGTTCATGATTGGCGGCGGTCAGGAACGTCACATGCGTTCCGGCACTGAAAATACTCCGGGCATCGTGGGCTTCGGCAAAGCCATGGAACTGATGCAGGGAGATTTTGCGGGAAGATGCGAGAAGATGGCGGCAGCCAGAAACTTCCTGCTGGAAGGCATCAAGAGCGAAATCAAGGATGTAATCATCAACAGCCCAGAAGACGGCGCACCATCCGTATTAAACGTTTCCTTCCTGGGAACCAGAGGTGAAGTGCTGCTGCATACCCTGGAAACCGACGGTATCTACGTATCCACCGGATCCGCATGTTCCTCCAATAAGAAGGGACAGAGCCACGTGCTGGATGCAATGGGACTGAAGTTCAAGGAAATCGAAGGGGCTATCCGTTTCAGCTTCAGCGAGTTCAATACAATAGAAGAAATGGAATACACATTAGAAAA
>JAFYKS010000118.1 GCA_017537495.1 Bacillota bacterium
CAACCATTGCTGCAATTGCCACTGCCCTGGGAGAGGGCGGCATCGGCATCGTCAGAATCAGCGGAGAAGAATCTCTGCCTATTGCCAATAAAATATTCCGTGGCGCTGAGCTGAAAGAGCGTATGCTGACCTATGGACATATTTTCGACAATTTCACAGGTGAAACCATTGACGAAGTCATGGCAGTTTACATGAAGGGACCACGTTCCTACACAGCAGAGGACGTGGTGGAAATTCAGTGTCACGGCAGCGTGGTTTCACTCCGCAAAATATTAGCGCTGGCTTTAAAGAACGGCGCACGTCTGGCTGAGCCCGGCGAATTTACCAAGCGTGCATTCCTGAACGGACGTCTGGACCTGACGCAGGCGGAAGCGGTTATCGACCTGATCCGTGCCAAGTCTGACAAGACCTTCGATGTGGCACTGTCCCAGCTGGAAGGTAAGTTTTCTCAGACCGTAAAGGCGATCCGCGCAGATTTTGTGGATCTGCTGGTACAGATTACTGTAAACATTGACTATCCGGATGAAGATATCGAAGAAATGACTTACGATAAGTTATTAGAGGGTCTGGGTGCAGTTCGTGAAAAGCTGCAGGCACTGCTGGCAACTTCCGATACCGGCCGCATTATAAAGGAAGGCTTAAATGTGGCTATCATCGGGAAACCAAACGTGGGCAAGAGCTCATTGATGAATGCTTTGCTTAGAGAGACAAGAGCCATCGTTACGGAAATCGCAGGTGCTACCCGTGATACCATCGAAGAAGTCATCTCCATCCGCAACATTCCGGTAAGACTTACCGACACTGCGGGAATCCGTCAGACTGACGATATTATCGAAAAGATTGGTATCGAAAAGAGTAAGGAATCCTTCAATAAGGCAGACCTGGTTATCTTTATGGTGGACGGAAGCCGTGCACTTGATGAAGAAGACGAAGAAATTCTTCAGTACATGGACGGCCGCCAGGCTATCGTGGTTCTGAACAAGCAGGACTTAACGCAGGTGGTGAGCCGTGATGAAATCGCTGCCAGAGTACCTCAGGCTGTGATTATCGAAGCCTCCATGAAGGAAGGTATGGGTATTGAAACCATCGAAGACAAGATTGAAGAACTTGTTTACGGCGGTCAGGTGAAGCAGAATGACAGCATTATGGTTACCAACGTGCGTCATAAGAATCTGCTGGAACTGGCACTGCAGTCTGTGGAGGATGCAAGAGCCATGACAGAAATGCGCCAGCCTCTGGAATTTATTGAAATCGACGTAAACCGCTCGTACGAACTGCTGGGAGAAATCATCGGCGAAACCGCATCGGGCGAAATTATAAATGAAGTTTTTGCAAGATTCTGTTTAGGAAAGTAAGGAGCAAAAATTATGGAACATATTTTAATGGGCGAATACGATGTAATCGTTGTCGGTGCAGGACATGCCGGCTGTGAAGCAGCACTGGCATCTGCCCGCATGGGTAAGAAGACTCTGCTGTGCACCATGAACCTGGAATCCGTGGCTATGATGCCGTGCAACCCGTCCATCGGCGGTACCGGCAAGGGTCACCTGGTTCGTGAAATCGACGCACTGGGCGGCGAAATGGGTAAAAACATCGATAAGACCTTTATTCAGAGCAAAATGCTGAACACAGCCAAAGGTCCGGCAGTACATTCTCTCCGTGCTCAGGCTGACAAACATAAATATCATGTAGAGATGAAGAAGACCATCGAGCATACGGAAAACCTGGATTTAAGACAGGTTGAAGTTACCGATTTAATCGTGGAAGACGGCAAGGTCTGCGGTGTGGAAACTGTAACCCATACCTGGTTCAAGGCAGATGCAGTTATTCTGGCCACCGGTACTTTCCTCCGCGGCAAAATCTTTATCGGCGACAGTGCTTTTGAAAGTGGACCGAACGGTCTGGCTCCATCCAACCTGCTGGCAGAAAATCTGCGTAAGCACGGCATGAAGCTGCGCCGTTTCAAGACAGGTACTCCTGCCCGCTGTCTGGCACAGAGCCTGGACTACAGCAAGATGCAGGAACAGAAGGGTGACGATGTAGTTGTACCTTTCTCCTTCATGAATGATAAGCTGGGTGAAAATCAGGTAAGCTGCTGGCTGACCTATACCAATGCGGAAACTCACAGAGTGATCCGTGAAAACTTCCACCGTTCTGCACTCTTTGGCGGACAGATCGAAGGTATCGGTCCTCGTTACTGCCCGTCCATCGAAGACAAGGTAAACCGTTTCGCAGATAAGGAACGTCACCAGACTTTCATTGAACCGGAAGGACTGGATACTGATGAGATGTACATTCAGGGTATGAGCTCCAGCCTGCCGGAAGACGTACAGCTGGCATTCTATAAGACTATTCCTGGTCTGGAAAATCTGCGCATTACCCGTCCGGCATATGCTATCGAATATGACTGTATCGACCCACAGGATCTGCAGCTGAATCTGGAATACAGAACCATTGAAAACCTGTTCTGCGCAGGTCAGTTTAACGGTTCTTCCGGTTACGAAGAAGCGGCAGCACAGGGCCTGATGGCTGGTATTAACGCAGTTCTGAAGATTTCCGGCCGTGAGCCGCTGGTTCTGGGAAGAGACGAGGCTTATATCGGCGTTCTCATCGACGATTTAGTGACCAAAGGTACTAACGAACCTTACAGAATCATGACTTCCCGTGCCGAATACCGCCTGGTTCTCCGTCAGGATAACGCTGACCAGCGTCTGACCGATAAGGGTTACGAGGTTGGCCTGGCTACTCAGGAACGTTATGACCGCTACCTGGCTAAAAAGGATGCAGTAGCACGTGAAGTAGAACGTCTGGAAAATAAGTTTGTAGGTCCGAAGGAAGCGGATGAATTCCTCATCGCCCACGGCACCACTGGCTTAAACAGCAAGGTAAGTATGGCGGAACTGCTGAGAAGACCTCAGCTTTCTTACACTGACCTGGCAGAAATCGATGATGAAACAAGACCTGAACTTTCCAGCCATGAAATTACCCAGCTGGAAGTGCAGATTAAATATGAAGGTTACATCCAGAAGCAGATGTCTCAGATTGAAAGATATAAGAAGCTGGAAAACCGCAAGCTGATGCAGGACTTCGACTATAACCAGATCGAAGGTTTGAGACTGGAAGCTGCACAGAAGCTGAACCAGATTCAGCCGGCATCCGTAGGTCAGGCATCCAGAATCAGCGGTGTATCCCCGGCGGACATTAATGTACTTCTGGTATATCTGGAAAAGCAGAGAAGAAAGGGTGAATAGTATGAAGAAATTAGCAGAAGCGTTTGACGCACTGAATATTACCTATACCGATGAAACCCTGAACCAGTTCAAGTCCTACATGGACGGTGTTATCGACTGGAATGAAAAGGTGAACCTGACTGCCATCACAGAACACGACGAGTTCATCGTAAAGCACTTCATCGACTCCGTACTCTGCGTTGGTTTCGATGAGTA
>JAFYKS010000014.1 GCA_017537495.1 Bacillota bacterium
CCGAAGGCTTTCATGCTGTATACACCTTTTCCGGCATCATGGCAGAGACGGATGGCTTCCGGCATTTCTTCCGCCTGTGCAAAACGTTCGCTGCCGTCTTCATCGGTGATGCGGATTCCAAGGCCTGCATAGTTCAGCAGAGGAAAGACTACGTCGAGTTCTGCGATGGATGCTGCCGCAGCTGCTACATTTACATGATGGGTGGAAAGACCGATGGCACGGACCAGCCCTTTTTCTTTCGCATCACAGAGGGCCTGCCAGGCGCCTTTTCGCTGAGAAAGCTGACCGCTGCGAACCTCGTGCATGAGAAAAATGTCAATTGTCTCACGATTAAGCTGCTGACGGGCGTCTTCGATAGCCTCCATCATGCCGTCATAGTCCGGTGCCAGAGATTTTGAGGAGATGATGAGCTGCGCAGAATCATTTCCTGCTGCCTGCCAGCGGTCCATGGCCAGACGGAGATAGGGGTAAGTCTGATAATATTCAGCTGTATCAAAAAAATTTATGCCTGCTTCCATACCGTAAATGAGCAGGTCAGCACCTTCCTCCAGGGGCAGTGCAAGCTGTGCAGGACCCATGGGAAGCACGCCGAACCCTGCGCGGCTGACCGAAAGTCCAGTATTTCCAAGGCATTGTTTCTGTATCTTCATGAAATCTCCTTATGAAATGTCCTTTTCTTTTCCATTATAATGGGTTATAATGGATTTGTAAAATGTTTTAAGTGAGGTTCGTAACAGTGACTGTAAAAACAACAAACCGTATTGAGAAGCAGGAAGGGTTCGAGGTCTTCCGTCACGCTTACAGAGCGGCGATTAAGGAAGTCCGCACCAAGATTGAGATTCTCAGTGAAGATTTTGCTGTACGCCATGACTACAATCCAATTCATCATATGGAACGGCGTCTGAAAATCCCTGCAAGCATCGAAGAAAAACTGGAACGTCTGGGTAAGGAAGTTTCCATCGAAAATGCAAGGGACAATATTTTTGATATCGCCGGTATCCGAGTTGTCTGCAATTTCGTAGATGACGTGTACACACTGGCAGAAATGCTCATCGGCATGGACGATGTAAAGCTGATTACCAAGAAGGACTACATAGAAAATCCGAAGCCAAATGGTTATCGAAGCCTGCATCTGGTAATTTCCGTACCGGTATTCCTGCTGGACGGCCGTGAGGACGTTCCGGTAGAAGTGCAGATCCGTACGGTAGCTATGGACTTCTGGGCCAGCCTGGAGCATAATCTGCGCTATAAGAAGAGCAAGGAGTATCCTGCCAGAATTGATGTGGAGCTGAAAGCATGTGCAGAAGTCAGCGCCACACTGGATAAGCGTATGCAGAAAATCTTCGATGAGCTGATGGAACTGGAATAAAAACTAAATAAAACCGGAGCACACAAATTCCCGTAAAAGCATATTCTATACTACAACTGAATATGTTTCAGGACCAAAAATTTAGAAAGAAGCAGGTGAATTTTATGGGAAACAATTGTGGTCTGTTAGGAGATAGAGAAAGTGGCGGTATCGATACCAGCTTACTGTTCTTCTTCCTGCTCCTGGTAGTCATTTTCTGTAACTGCTCTTCTCGCTGCTAACATAAGGAGAGCTCGTAGCAAACAGAAAAACTGATTGCTAAAATCACGCAAAAGCACCGTTAACGCACTGTTAACCGGTGCTTTTTTTATGTATATTGCCCGCTAAGGCCATTTTATTTCCTCTTTTTATTAATTTGAAAGTTTATTTTAATCACCCGTACGGGTAATTGCAGGTTTTTCTCTGAAGGAGTATAGTCCAGATAAACCTGAGGAGAACACCGGCCATGAGAACCGGCTGGTGCCACTCAAAGGTGAAGATGAAAGTGATGTAACACAATTAAAAAAGGAGGAAAAAACAATGGGTAAAAAGATTCCAATGTGGCAGTGCCTGCTGGTTATTGCCGTAATGCTTGTACTTTTATTCTGGGAGATTATTATCGCAAAAGATGAAGAAGGTCATATCGCACTTATTGCCGCAGCGTGTTTTGCGGCGGTTGTTGCCATAGCCAATGGGTGGAAGTGGAACTTCCTGGAACAGGGGATTATCGCAGCAATTAACCGCTCCATGCAGGCTATGCTGATTCTGATGATAGTAGGTCTGATGATCGGTGCCTGGATTGCAGGTGGTGTGGTTCCTTCCCTGATTTATTATGGACTTATGGTTCTCAGTCCATCCATCTTCCTGTTTGCAGGATGTCTGCTCTGCTGTATCGTATCTCTGGCAACCGGCTCTTCCTGGTCCACCGCCGGCACAATCGGTGTGGCACTGGTAGGTGTAGGTATGGGCCTTGGTATCGATCCGGCCATGACAGCAGGTGCTATCGTATCCGGTGCA
>JAFYKS010000119.1 GCA_017537495.1 Bacillota bacterium
GGCACTGATTACCGGAACGATTCTGACCTTCGCAGTACCGGTGTGGCTGCCGATTGCTGCAGAAGTGTTATAATAATATTTGTAAGGATATGAAAAAGACCGGCTCGGATATGATGAGCCGGTCTTTCTTGTTATGTTTTCCAGATAAGGTTACATTGCAGCGATATCTGCAAGCAGCACATCCAGATCTTCTCTGCGGCTGCTCCATGCGGTGCAGAAGCGGACCATACGGTGATCTTCGTCCACCCAGTCCATGTATTCCACGATATGCTTCTTTTCCAGCGCTGCCAGCTGATTCTTATGAAGGATGACAAACTGCTGGTTGGTCGGGCTGTCTACGGCAAACTTTACGCCTTTGGCTTCAAACGCTGCCTTCAGTTCCATGGCGTATTCTGCTGCACGGCGGCATTCGGTATAGTAAAGAGCATCCTTGCCGCCCTTGAAGAGGGTGTAGAACTGCACGCCCATGAGCCATCCCTTAGCCAGAACTGCACCGCGCTGCTTCATGTAGAAACGGAAAGATTTTTTCAGCTGATCATTCATGATAACAACGGCTTCGCCGAACATGGCACCGCACTTGGTACCGCCGATGTAGAACACGTCTGCCAGCTCTGCAATATCTTCCAGTGTTACATCTCCGGAAGGGGCAGTCAGTCCGTATCCCATACGTGCACCGTCCAGGAACAGGTACATCCTATACTTGTCACATACTTCTCTGAGAGCCTTCAGCTCTGCCAGAGAATACAGGGTCCCCCATTCAGTAGGGGAAGAAATATAAACCATCTTTGGATGAGTCAGATGTTCCTGAGTTTCGTCGCAGTAGAAGCGTGCTGCTTCTGCATCCAGTGCCTCAGCGTGAACCTTGCCGTCTTCTGACTTCAGAGCCAGCATTTTGTGGCCGGTTGCTTCGATGGATCCTGCTTCATGGCAGTTGATATGGCCTGCTTCCACGCAGATTACACTTTCGACCGGACGAAGAGCAGCGGTGATAACTGTCAGGTTGGCCTGTGTGCCGCCTGCCAGGAAGTGAATATCTGCGCGGTCCGCCTGAGCACCGAAGTGGCTCTTGATTTCGGATTTTGCAGCGTCGCACCATTCATCGAATCCATAGCCGCCGAAGTGCTGATCATTGATTTCAGAAAGTGCCTTCAGGATTTCCGGATGGGCACCGTGATTATAGTCATTGTTCCAACGTAACATATTGTAAGTCTCCTTTTTTGGTACATATATTTTCATTCTACCACTTTTCAGAGGCGGGGGCAATGGGTCTGGAAATATATATAATTTAACACTTTAAAGTACTTGACAGGAAGGATATGTATATGTATTATTGTATTAACCAAATAGTACAATAATACAATGGGTGCTGCAGCATAAGCAGAAGGGGAGATGCAGCATCCATGCAGAAAACTTATATAGGAAGTACAGGAAAGGAGGCCGCAGGATGGACAAAAAACTTCAGGAAAACATGCCCATCTATATGCAGATTATGAACCGGGTTAGGGGTGCAGTAGCATCAGGGGAACTGGCACCGGGAGAACGTGTGGCGTCGGTAAGAGAAATGGCAGCGGATTTTGAGGTGAATCCAAACACCATGCAGAGGGCCTTAAATGAGCTGGAACGGGACGGTTTACTGATTTCTGAGAGAACAGCAGGCAGATTTGTAACTACAGACCGAAAGCTGATTCATCAGCTGAAAAAGGAGGCAGCAGAAGAAGCTGCCGATACATTCCGCAGAGAAATGCTGGCTCTGGGTTTCAGTGAAGACGAAATGATCGAATTTTTTCGTAAGCGGTGTGAAAGTGTAGGATACAGGGAAGAAAGGATTGGCTAGCAATGGCAATGACAGAAGAACGGAAACTGAAGCTGGTGGAAAACCCGCCAGTGGTGGAAATCAGAAATGTGACGAAAGATTTTGGTCCGGTTCGGGCACTGGATCATGTGAATCTGGAGATTCCTGAAGGACGCATAATTGGCCTTTTAGGTCCAAATGGGAGCGGCAAGACTACACTACTGAAGATTTTGGCCGGTTTCTATGCGGAGTACGAAGGGGAGGCAATCATCGATGGCCACAAACCAGGGGCTTTCACAAAGGCACGCGTTGCCTACCTGCCGGATAAGGACGGTCTGCCGGAAAATATGATGGTCAACGATATCATCCATATTTACCGGACCTTTTTCGATGATTTTGATGAAGTGAAATGTAGAGAACTATTAAATATTTTCCACATCGGTGAGGAACAGACTGTAAA
>JAFYKS010000120.1 GCA_017537495.1 Bacillota bacterium
AAATATTCATACCCATACATTATATTGTGACGGAAAAAACTCGCCGGAAGAAATGATACTCGATGCAATCTCGGCGGGTTTTGATGTGCTTGGATTTTCCGGACACTGCTATACATCCTTTGACGAAGGTTACTGCATGAGCCGTGAGCAGACGGAAACGTACCATACGGAAATCCGCCAGCTGGCAGAAAAATATAAGGACAGGCTTCAGATTCTCTGCGGTATCGAGCAGGACCGTTACGGTAACGATTCTGCGGCAGATTTTGACTATGCCATCGGCTCTGTCCACGCCTTCTTCAAACCATGTGAAGCTCTGCCGGAAAAATATCCTGGCGGCATTATTGCAGTCGACGGGGGCTGCTATATCTACGTGGACTGGACGGCGGAAGCCATGGAATGGGCCGTCAAAAACCTTTATAACGGTGACAGCCTTGCACTTGCAGAGGACTACTATGAAACGCTGGCGTCCTTCTCAGGTGACCCTGATGTGCAGATTATCGGCCATCTGGATTTGCTGACGAAATTCGAAGAGAAGCTGACAGCCGATGGGAAACAGCCTCTATTCGACACAGAACATCCCCGTTATATACAGGCAGCCAATAAAGCCATAGAAGTGCTGTCCTCCGCCGGAAAAATCTTCGAAATCAATACCGGTGCCATGGCGAAAGACTACCGCAGTGCACCTTATCCGTCCCTGCCGCTGCTCCGCATGATACGCGATGCCGGAGGACGCATTATGATTAACAGTGACTGCCATGCAGCAGGCAAACTGGACTGTGAATTTGAACTTGCAGCAAAACTGGCACTGGAAGCAGGATTTACACACCTGTCTGTACCAATGCCGGATGGAATTATAAATACTTTGATTAAGGAGTGACTGAAATGAATTATACCAGTATTTTCGACGTAATCGGACCCAATATGATCGGTCCGTCCAGTTCTCACACAGCTGGAGCAGTCGCTATTTCACTCATGGCCCGGAAACTGTTCCAGGAAGAAATCGTCAAGGTGGAATTCACCCTGTACGGTTCTTTCGCCAAAACCTACCGCGGCCACGGTACTGACCGTGCTCTGCTTGGCGGCATTCTGGGCTTTGCTCCGGACGATGTTCGAATCCGTGATGCCTTTTCCATCGCGGAGCAGCAGGGCGTAGAATTCAGCTTTGCGGAAGATCACACCACCACAGGTCTTCATCCTAATACCGCGGATATTGTTATGCATAACGGCAAAGGCCGTACCCAGTTTGTCCGCGGGGTCTCCGTGGGCGGCGGCCGCATGAAAATCGTAAAAATCAATAATATTGATGTAGACTTTACCGGTGAATACAGTACCCTCATCGTAAAGCAGTCTGACAAGCCTGGTGTGGTAGCACACATTGCCAGCTGTCTGGCGGAACGTCAGGTAAATATCGCATTCATGCGTCTTTACCGCGAAGCCAGAGGTGAAACGGCGTACACCATCATTGAGTCAGACCACTACATTCCGCCGGAAATCATTGATTCCATCAACAGTCATGAACACATTCACAAAACTCTTGTGATTCAGGTATAAGGAGGTACAGAATTATGGATTTTATCAATGGTGAATCTCTGCTGGCCCTCTGTGCCGCTGAAAATATGACAATTTCCCAGGCAATGCTCCGCCGGGAAATGATTCTGGGAGAAACCACCCGCGAGGCAGTTTATGAAAAGCTGTCCCGCTCCATTCAGATTATGAAAGACTCCACCCACAATCCGATTGAAACCCCGGTAACTTCCATGGGCGGACTTCTTGGCGGTGAGTCCAAAGCTGTATGGCAGTCTGCTTTCGGAGCAAAATCTGCTCAGCCGGCCCTCTGCGGAACCACGCTTTCCAAAGCCATCGCCTATGCCATGGCTGTTCTGGAAGTGAATGCTTCCATGGGCCTTATTGTCGCTGCCCCTACTGCCGGCTCTTCCGGCGTAATTCCGGGTACCATCCTTTCCATCTGTGAGGATTACGGTCTCGGCGAAGATGCCATCTATGAAGGAATTTTAAATGCAAGTGCAGTTGGTTATATTATCATGCGCAATGCATCCGTTTCCGGTGCGGAAGCGGGCTGCCAGGCGGAGGTGGGAGCCGCCTCCGCCATGGCGGCATCGGCCGCCGCCCAGCTTCTGGGCGGCAGCCCGCAGGTTTGCCTGCAGGCTGCGTCTTTAGCACTGTCCAACCTGCTGGGGCTGGTCTGCGACCCGATTGCAGGCCTTGTGGAATCCCCTTGCCAGAGCAGAAACGCCATCGGCGTATCCAACGCCTTTACCAGTGCACAGCTGGCACTGGCCGGTGTAAAACATCCGATTCCATTCGACGAAATGGTGGATGCCATGTACAAAGTTGGCCTGTCCCTGCCGTTCGAGCTGCGTGAAACCGCCCTGGGCGGCTGTGCCGGAACCCCAACCGGATGTCAGCTCTGTACATCCTGCATACATTGATTATTCAAATAAAGAAATAGATCCTGACTGCAGTACACAGTCAGGATCTTTTTATGTAATAAGTTTTTTTACCTGCTTTAATCAGCTCTTTTACTTTACTTTCCTTCCCCATACCATGTGATACAGCGGCAGAGCTGCAAGAGAAATCAGTGCTGCTGTCAGGTACATCATCCGGTACCCACCAGCTGATACCACAGCCCCCAGAATCATGGGACCAACCCCCATACCTCCGTCGCAGCAGATCCAGAATGTAGTCACGCCGTAGGACCGGCGATTGTCTGGTGTCATCTTCACTGCGATAGCCTGAATGCAGGCACTCAGATTCCCGAATCCCATAGCCGCACCAAATGCAGCAGCAATCAGTGTAACCATACAAGGCTTAACAGCCAGCAGCCCAATGCCCACTGCCTGAAGCGCAATTCCCGGGTAAATTACCGAATTGTCGCCCTTTCTGTCCTGCAGTCTGCCCGCAATTGGACGAAGCGTCAGCAGAAATACGGCATACATCAGAAAAATAAATGACGTATTCAGGCCGGATTCCGTTCCGAAAGCACGAATAAAAGATACAATTCCGGAATAACCGATAACCAGCAGAAAAATACACAGCGATACCGGGAGCGCCCGGGGCTCAATCATATAGTCCAGCGACAGAGATTTTGCCGGACGTGATTTATCCAAATCTGCAGGCAATGCACCAGGGTCCACGGAGGAAAAATCAGCCAGGCCCATACATACAGCCGTCAGCAGACCTGCTGCGGAAGACAGAAGAAATCCTCCGGTTCCGCCATAATTGTCCATCACATAACCACTGAGGTAAGGTCCCACTGCCATGGCCAGTGCCGGTCCCATAAGCAGATAACCGGAACCTTCACCGTAGCGGCTCTTCGGAACCAGAGACATACCGATGGTCAGCATCACCGAAGCAGAAGCACCAAAGGTAAGGCCATGAAGAAAACGTACCAGAATCAGAAGCGGCAGATTCACCGCAGCGAAATACAGCAGACAGGCGATAAAATGCAGACTTGTAAATACCAGTGCCATCTTCCGCCAGCCCAGTTTCTTCATCCATCCGCTGGAAGCCAGGCGGGTGGCAAGACCTCCCAGAGTATAAATACCGGTGACCACACCGGCAAGAAGGGATGTGGCTCCGTAACTTGCTGCATATTCTGCAATCGTAGTCTGCAGGCCATACATCACCACCGCAATGGCAAAATTAGCTACTACCACCAGCGTAAAATCTTTTGTAAAAATCCGTTCTTTCATGGTTATTGCATCATGCTCCTTCTGTGCATAAATGTAGGAAAACCCCTGACTCATTGATTTCTCAATGTTTCAGGGGTTTTGTGACAGTTTAGGTTCTTAACCGTTTAACGATTAAGCGTTAGCCATCTGCTTAGCTACTTCTTCAGCAAAGTTTTCTTCCTTCTTTTCGATACCTTCGCCTACTTCGAAACGAACTACCTTAGCGATAGTCAGTTCCTTGCTTACGGAACCCAGGTACTGAGCTACAGTCTGCTTACCGTCTTCAGCTCTTACATAAGTCTGATCCAGCAGGCAGATGTCCTTTAACTGCTTGGAAACACGGCCGTCAACCAGACCAGTGAAGATCTTGTTGCCAGAGATGTTTTCCTTATCAGCTACAGCCAGCTGAGCCAGCTTAGCCTTAGCATCTTCGGACAGGAAGTTTGGTAAGTAGTTGAAGTTGAAGCCCTTGT
Organism: Bacillota bacterium; assembly: GCA_017537495.1. GTDB lineage: Bacteria > Bacillota > Clostridia > Peptostreptococcales > Anaerovoracaceae > RGIG7179. The sequence goes on from JAFYKS010000120.1 coordinate 4,166, forward strand.
CAGCTCTCTTTTCAGCTAATAC
>JAFYKS010000121.1 GCA_017537495.1 Bacillota bacterium
AAAGAAACGGCGACGGTATCGCAAGAAAGATCGAAGGCGGCGTAGGCTATGGCTACATCTTCGAAAGAGAAGAAGACTACATGGCTCCAGTAACTGCTCACTACGGCTACAACAACGTAGAACAGTACGGCGGCGACCCTGAAAATCCTTCTGCACTGATCGGCGGATGTACTTTCGAAGACAGAAGCAAGATCGTATTCATCGACGAACTGGAAGATGAAGACTGCGTAGCAAGAAGACTGGAAAAGGTTGAAAAGTACCTGGACGGCAAGGCAATCAAGCCTGAAATGGAATGGTGCGGCGACGGTACTATCCTGCTGACCATGATGATTCCTGCTGAACCAAGAACTGCAGAAGCAGTTGCTCTGGAAATCGGCCGCAAGCTGGGTCTGGAAGAACCTGTTGTAAACTCCAAGGAAGTTATGCAGATGGCAGAAGGTACCAGAGTTGAAATGAAGGGTAAGGTAACCTTCGATATCGACCCTACTACTCTGGAAATTCCACCTGAACCACATCACCTGGACGACGCTACCCTGTATAAGGAATTCGAAGAACATCCAATGGTAGTTGTTTGCGGTACTGTAGGTGAAGACGAACACTCCGTAGGCTTACGTGAAATCATCAACATTAAGCACGGCGGTATCGAAAAGTGGGGTATTAAGGTTAACTACCTGGGTACTTCCGTACCTGTAGAAAAGCTGGTTGACGCTGCAATCGAACTGAATGCAGATGCTATCCTGGCTTCCACTATTATCTCCCACGATAATATCCACTACAAGAACATGAAGAGAATCAACGATCTGGCTATCGAAAAGGGTATCAGAGATAAGGTTATCATCGCAGCAGGCGGTACTCAGGTAATTCCTGAAGATGCTGTGAAGACTGGTATCGACGCTGGTTTCGGCAGAGACTCCCACGGTATCGATGTAGCAACCTTCCTGGCTGAAGAAGCTATGAGAAGAAGAGGCGACCTGTAGTCCGATCCGGCACAGACGCATCAATAAAAGCTGACTGAAGGGGCTGGGCTTTATAGCCCGGCCCCTTTTTTTAAATGAAAGTGTGAATTTAAAAAACAAGGAGTTAACGATATGACGAAAGAGCAGTGGGAAGCCGAAGCAAAACGTGTGGTAGACGGGTATCTGGAACGGAAGGATGGTCATTTCGATGATACTATGTGTGCACATTTCCACAGCTGTGATTTCGAGGAGCAAAGCATCTCCATCGAATTTACCACCCAGCCCTGGCAGCGCAATGAAAGAGATGGGATTCACGGCGGTGCCATTGCCGGCATGTTCGATACGGCCTGCGGTGTAGTTGCCAATTTTGCGGCGCCGGACGAAGCAGCCACCTCTGACATGTATGTGTCCTATGTGCGTCCGCTGGAACTGGGACAGCATGCCATCCTGAAAACATGGATTGTAAGAAGCGGCCGGAGCATGATCAGACTCCGGGCAGAAATGATTTGCAAAGAAAGCGGCAAGCTGATTGCTACCAGCGTCAGCAACTGGATTCCGCTATAACATAGACCGGCAGGAACGCCGGAATTTTCAGCAGGAAAGAGAGGGACAAACCATGAAAGTAGATGTACTGGTTGCCGAAATCGGCTCAACCACCACCGTTGTCAATGCCTTTAAGGATCTGGACACAGACAATCCGGTATTCTGGGCCCAGGGCCAGGCGCCGACCTCCGTACTGGACGGCGACGTAAGAATCGGCCTGCAGGGAGCCATTGACGACCTTTGCAGAAAAATGAATATTGACAGTCTGGAATATGACGAAATGCTGGCTACATCTTCAGCGGCCGGCGGTCTGAAGATGACTGTACACGGACTGGTTTACGATATGACCGCCAAGGCGGCCAAGGAAGCAGCGCTGGGTGCCGGCGGTATCATCCACTATATCACCGCAGGAAGAATGCGCCGCACTGACATCGCTAAAATCAAGGAAATCAATCCGAACCTGATTCTCATTGCCGGCGGCGTGGACTACGGTGAAAGAGATACTGCTCTGGATAATGCGGAAATGATCCGTGCCATGGGTTTGAAGACACCTGTAGTTTATGCCGGAAACATCGAAAACCAGGCGGAAATGGAACTGATTTTCGACGAAGAAAGCGGCATGAAGTTATATAATGTAGAAAACG
>JAFYKS010000122.1 GCA_017537495.1 Bacillota bacterium
AGCTGCGAAGGATTCGTGACCAGCCAGGAATGCGAAACATTCTGTTTCTTCGGACAGCAGCATGGAAGCCAGATTACCGTGACCCAGGCCAACCTTTCTGTCTTCTGCTACAGAACCATGCAGACAGAATGCCTGCAGGCCTTCGCCGATGGATTTTGCAGCGTCAGCAGCCTTCACATCACCCTTCTTGATGGCAATAGCACCGCCTGCCACATAAGCCCAGCAAACGTCTTCGAAACAGATTGGCTGGATTTCCTTGGCGATGTTATAAGGGTTGATACCCTTTTCCTGGCAGATTGCCATTGCTTCGTCCAGATCCTTAATGCCGTACTGAGCCAGCACGCCATTGATTTTTTCTATCTTTCTGTCGTAATTTTCAAATGTTACCATGACGATACCCCCTATTCTTCACGCGGATCAATCTTCTTGGCAGCTTCGTCGAATCTGCCGTACTTGCCGCTTGCCTTTTCGATAGCTTCCATAGGGTCCTTGCCTGCCTTGATGAAGTCCATCATTCTGCCCAGGTTTACGTATTTGTAGCCGATGATGTTGTTTTCTTCGTCCAGGCCGATTTCTGTAATGTAGCCTTCAGCCAGTTCCAGATATCTAGGTCCCTTAGCCTTGGTTGTATAGATGGTACCCACCTGGCTTCTGTGGCCCTTACCCAGGTCTTCCATACCGGCACCGATTGCCAGACCGCCTTCGGAGAATGCAGACTGGGTTCTGCCGTAAACAATCTGCAGGAACAGTTCTCTCATGGCAGTATTGATAGCGTCGCATACCAGGTCGGTATTCAGTGCTTCCAGAAGAGTCTTGCCAATCAGAATTTCACCAGCCATTGCAGCGGAGTGGGTCATACCGGAGCAGCCGATGGTTTCAACCAGAGCTTCTTCGATGATACCGTCCTTCACGTTCAGAGTCAGCTTACATGCGCCCTGCTGAGGTGCACACCAGCCAACGCCGTGAGTCAGACCGGAAATATCGGAAATTTCTTTTACCTGTGTCCACTTTCCTTCCTGTGGAATTGGAGCAGGTCCGTGATATGCGCCCTTGTTTACACTGCACATATTGTCAACTTCTTTTGTGTATATCATTTCGTCCTCCTATAGATTGTTGAACTTAACTACATCTTTTATCATAACATCAATTCTGTCATAATTCAAGACTTGCTTCTCGCAAAAGCCAGTGTCTGCTTCAGCGCTGATTCTTTCTCCACTCCTGCCAGACGCAGTTTATGAGCATGCGCCAGAATTTCACTGAAGTCCGGCCCCGGCACCAGTCCGGCTGCAATCAGATCTGCTCCCTGTACAAAAGGCCGGTCCATGATTCTGCGGTATTCATTAAGGCGACGCCACAGGTATTCTTCGTACTCCCGGTTCGGCTCCCGTTCCGCACGTCCCATGTAATCTGCCCTTGCCAGCAAAATCAGTCCTTCAGGGTCCACCGACTCATCGAAGAGTTTATTGGTTGATTTTACTTTCGCCCCGGCACCTGCCAGGATGTTCGGCTTCATATGAAGCTCGGTCATGTTCAGAACGTACTGACGCAGCTTCCGCTCTCTGGTCAGTCTGCGGATAAACCGGTCTGCGATTTCCATACCTGCCTGCTCGTGTCCCAAAGCATGAATTCTTCCGTCCTCACCTGCCTCCGTAGTGACGGTCTTGCCGAAATCGTGGCAGAGGGCAGAAAGAAGGAATCCAAGATCCCAGGATGGAGTCAGGTTGCCGTTTCCGTCCGGTCCGGGGTATTTTGCTCCGCCGGCAAGCCAGGCCGCCCGGTCCAGCACATACATGGTATGATTCCACACATCCCCTTCCGGATGGTGCACCGGGCTCTGCTCTACTCCAATCAGAGCTTCTACTTCCGTGAACCAGTCTTTCAGCTGGTCCATCTCCCGCAGCACTTTAAAGAACACGGATGGACGGTCGGCCTTCAGCAGTGCCTTTTCCAGTTCGCCCATGACACGCTCCGGTGCCAGTGCAGTCAGGTCCATGTTTCGACAAATTTTGACAGTTTCCGAGTCGATTTTCAAGTCAAACCGGGCTGCAAACTGAGCTGCACGAAGTACTCTGAGGGGATCCTCACCGAAGGTTTCCGGGTCCACATGACGAAGCACACCATCCTGCAGGTCGCGCCAGCCGCCGAAGTGATCCACGATTTCACCGGTCATCACATCCTCCATCATGGCATTCATGGTGAAGTCACGGCGGCGGCATGCTTTTTCTGTACCCAGAAACGGATCCACATAAACCTGGAAATCTCTGTGACCTCGTCCTGTAGCCTCTTCGCGGCGCGGCATGGCAATATCCAGAGTGCACCCTGCGATGCCGTAAACGCCAAAGCTGGCGCCCATTTTGGTGCATCCGCCAAGGGAGTTCAGTATCTCCTCCAGCTCAGCCGGCTGGATACCGTGAACCTCGATGTCGATATCCGTATTAGGCTGATGAAGCAGCCGGTCACGTACGAAACCTCCCACATAGAAGGTCCGTCCGCCTGCTGCATCCACAGCCTCCGCCACACGGCGGGCCATAAAGAAATCTTTGTCGTTCACGTCAGGTCTCCATTTCCACTTGACATTTTTAATCATATTAAGTATGATTAGTATGAAAGAAAC
>JAFYKS010000123.1 GCA_017537495.1 Bacillota bacterium
CCGTAACAGAAATCCACGACTACCTGAGACTGCTCTATGCACGTATCGGACGGCCTCACTGTCCTGTCTGCGGCAAACCGATCAGCAGCCAGTCCGTGGACCAGATGGTTGACGTTATCATGAACTATCCGGAAGGCACGAAGCTGATGGTACTGGCACCGGTCATCCGTCAGAAAAAAGGCGAGCACGAAAAGATTTTGGAAAAAATCCGGAAGGAAGGGTTCACCAGAGCCAGAATTGACGGGGAAATCCGCCTGCTGGAAGAGGAAGAAATCAAGCTGGAAAAGACCTTCAAGCACACCATCGAAATCGTAGTGGACCGTATCGTGGTGAAGCCGGGACAGGAGAGCCGAATCAGCGAAGCCGTAGAACTGGCCATGAACGAAGGCGGCGGACTAGTTGTGGTTGACGCGGCCCTGGGCGATGACAAGTGGGAGAAGACCTTCAGCACCAAGCTGGCATGTCCGGATCACGGCATCAGTATCGAAGAACTGGAACCGCGCATGTTCTCCTTCAACGCACCTTTTGGTGCCTGCCTATCCTGTAATGGCCTGGGCTTTACCGCCAAAATCGATCCGGAGCTGATCATCGACTACGACAAGAGCATTTACGGAGGAGCACTGAATAATATCTTCTCCTCCATGGAATACACAAGCTATTACCGCAAGGTGCTGGAAGTGCTGGCGGACATGCATGGCGTCAGCCTGGATGTTACTTTCCGGGATCTGCCGAAGAAATTTGTGCAGGAACTCCTTTACGGTACCGGCAGCAAGCATCTGGTTTACGATTATACCAGCGTCAGCACAGGCCAGACCCGCCATATGGACCATCCATACGAAGGGGTCATCAACAACCTGGAGCGCCGCTACCGGGAAACTTCCTCCGAATTCATTAAGAAACGTCTGGAGGCTTACATGGTGGAAGATATTTGCCACCAGTGCCACGGCAAGCGTCTGAAGCCGGAAGTGCTGGCCGTGACTGTGGGCGGTAAGAGCATTGCTGACTTCTCCGACATGGCAGTGCGGGAAGCTCTGGAGTTCGTAAACACCCTGGAACTGACCGAAATGGAAGAACAGATTGCACACCAGATTTTGAAGGAAATCCGGGCGCGCTTAAGCTTCCTGGTGGACGTAGGTCTGGACTATCTGACTCTGAGCCGTTCTGCCGGAACTCTGTCCGGCGGGGAATCTCAGCGTATCCGTCTGGCCACCCAGATTGGTTCCAGTCTGGTCGGAGTGCTGTACATCCTGGACGAGCCGAGCATCGGCCTTCATCAGAAGGACAATGAAAAGCTGCTGGCGACTCTGCGGAATCTTACGGATATCGGAAATACACTGGTGGTAGTTGAGCACGATGAAGACACCATGTATGTGGCCGACCATATCGTGGACATCGGTCCAGGTGCAGGCATTCACGGCGGACAGCTGGTGGCTCAGGGGACTGTGGAGGATATCAAAGCCTGTCCGGAATCCCTGACCGGTCAGTATCTTTCCGGAGCCCGCAAAATCTTTGTGCCTGACGCTCGCCGCGAAGGCAATGGCAAGTCCATCGTCATCAAGGGTGCGAAGGAAAATAACCTGAAAAATATCGATGTGGAATTCCCACTGGGCAAATTCGTCTGTGTAACCGGTGTTTCCGGTTCCGGCAAGTCTTCCCTGGTTAACGAAATCCTGTATAAGGGTTCAGCCAATGTAATTAACCGGACCAAGGATCCTGCAGGAAAGCACGATGAAATCCTGGGTCTGGAGCACATCGATAAGGTAATCGATATCGACCAGTCACCGATTGGACGTACTCCAAGATCCAACCCGGCCACTTATACCGGCATGTTCAACTCCATCCGAGACCTGTTTGCAGGTATGCCGGAAGCCAAACTGAGAGGCTACGAGAAGGGACGTTTCAGCTTCAACGTGAAAGGCGGACGCTGTGAAGCCTGCAACGGCGACGGTATCATCAAGATTGAAATGCACTTCCTGCCGGATGTATACGTGCCTTGCGAAGTCTGCAAGGGACGCCGCTACAACCGCGAAACACTGGAAGTAAAATATAAGGATAAGAGTATTTACGATGTGCTGGATATGAGTGTAACAGAAGCTCTGGAGTTCTTTAAGAACATTCCGTCCATCCACCGCCATCTGGAAACTCTGGAACAGGTGGGCCTGGGCTATATCAAACTGGGGCAGCCGTCCACACAGCTTTCCGGCGGGGAAGCACAGCGTGTAAAGCTGGCCAGCGAACTGTCCAAACGCTCCACCGGCAAAACACTCTATATTCTGGACGAACCGACTACCGGATTACATTTTGCTGATGTTGACAAATTATTATCAGTGCTTGACAAATTGGTCGAAGCGGGTAATACTGTAGTTGTAATAGAACATAATCTGGACGTAATCAAGCGTGCAGACCATATTATCGATCTGGGACCGGACGGCGGAGACCGCGGCGGCACCCTGGTTATCACGGGAACACCGGAGGAAGTTGCACTTTGCGAAGAATCCTACACCGGACAGTTCCTGAAAAAACTGCTGTAATCCGGCAGCAGTACGAAAACGGAGGATAAAACAATGAATAAAAAACTGAATCTGACTATGCTGACTGACTTTTACGAAATTACCATGGCACATGGCTATTTCCAGTCCGACATGGCGGACGATATTGCATATTTTGACATGTTCTTCCGGAGAGTGCCGGACGGCGGCGGCTATGCCATCATGGCAGGGCTGGATCAGCTGATCGACTACCTGAAGGGACTGAAGTTCACCGACGAGGACATCGAATATCTGCGCAGCAAGAACCTGTTCTGTGAAGAGTTCCTGGAATATCTCCGCAACTTCAAGTTCTCATGCGATGTGTGGGCAGTACCGGAAGGTACACCAATCTTCCCTCATGAACCGATTGTGACTGTAAGAGGCCCTGTAATCCAGGCACAGTTCATCGAAACCATGATGCTGCTGACCATCAACCACCAGAGCCTGATTGCTACCAAGGCGAGCCGTATCGTAAGAGCTGCTCAGGGACGTTCCGTACTGGAATTCGGTACCAGAAGAGCACACGGTGCGACTGCTGCAATTATGGGTGCAAGAGCTGCTTACATTGCCGGCTGCGCAGGTACTGCCTGTGCTATTGCGGACCGTGACTACGGCATCGATGCCCTGGGAACCATGGCACACAGCTGGGTGCAGATGTATCCTGATGAATATACTGCATTTAAGAAATATGCGGAAATCTATCCGAACAACTGCGTACTGCTGGTAGATACATATAACGTACTGAAATCCGGCGTTCCAAATGCGATTAAAGTATTTAAAGAACTGAAGCCTGCCAAGATGGGTATCCGTATTGAC
>JAFYKS010000124.1 GCA_017537495.1 Bacillota bacterium
AAAGGGTCTCCGGTATACACTACTGTTACCGGAACCGATCTGGTAATTCGGGAAATCTGCGAAGGGAGGCTTCTGATTGGCGGCAAAATACAGCGAGCTGAGTTTTTTCAGCCACCGGGTTCGCATTAGAATTGAGGGAGTACGGCTGGACCGGCTGCTGAACAGTGCACTGAATCAGGGGCTGAATATCAGAAGACTTCGCATGGTAAGTGATACGGAGGCTGTATGCTGGGTCAGTTCAGGGGACTTGAAGGTTCTTCGCCGCCTGGCAAAATCTGCATATCGCATCACTCCTCTTTCTGAAAAAGGTCCCTGGTTTGAAGTGCGTTCTTTTTTCAGACGGCCTGTATTGGCTGCGGGCTGCCTTTTGGCACTGATTCTGGTGATTCTTCAGTCTTTTGTGGTGGAAACTGTTGTGATAAATGGGTACCGTGGGATTCCGGAAAGCGAACTTCTCCGGTGCTTGGAGGAGCAGGGGATACGCAGAGGTGTGTGGCGCCCCGGTATAGACTGGGCCGCTGCGGAGAAGACTATATACCAGAGATTTCCGGAAATCAGCTGGCTGCATCTGGCCTATGACGGCAGAATGGTGGTTTTGAGAATATCGGAAACTGATCATGAAATCTATGAAAAAGATAAGCAGGACTTCGGATTGCCGCAGAAGCAGAAAACCTACACGAATCTGGTTGCGGAAGCAGCCGGCTATGTGGAAACTGTTCAGCCATGGTACGGAGAAGCCATGGTGTCCGAGGGTGACTATGTGGAGAAAGGACAGGTGCTGATCAGCGGTTGTATTCCGCTGGAACCTACCACCTTTGCTCCGGAAGGAGAGCAGAAAACGGAATATTTTGTTCAGGCAAAGGGTGAAGTCTGGGCGAAGGTGCCGTACCGGCTGTCCTTTAATCAGGAGCGGTATCTGTGGGGTGAACCGGCAGATCCGGAGGACACGGTAACTCTGAGCAGGGCAGAGAAGACACAGGCACAGGCGGAGCGGAAGACAGAGCAGCAAATTCGCCTTTGGGCGAAAGAAAATCTCCCGGAAAGGGCAGAAATTATCAATAAAAGTTTGAAATTTTTCCCGGATGGAAATATAATAGAAGTGAGCGTCCTGTTAGAAGTACGCCAGCAAATTGCAAGTCCTCAGGAGGAATTCATTGGAACGGAAGATAACAATACCAGAAACAATTGACAGAATTGAATTGTTCGGAAATCTGGACAGCAACCTGGAAGCAATCAGAGAAGCCACCGGCGTGGATATTTTTCAGCGTGATGACGGCCTGATTCTGAAGGGGGAAAACCTGGATCTGGCAGAAGGCATTCTGGCCGAACTGGCTGCAGTGCTGCAGAAAAAGGAACCGCTGGATAAACAGAAAGTAGCATATATCATCGGACTGAAGCAGGAGGGCCTTTCCTACAGCGACAGTAATGTGAGCAGAGATGTAATCTGTTTTACACATAAAGGCAAACCTCTGAAGCCGAAGACCGTAGGACAGAAAAACTATGTAAACAGCATCAGAAACAGGGACATTGTTTTCGGTGTGGGACCTGCCGGTACCGGTAAGACCTACATCGCTGTGGCAATGGCCATTAACGCATATAAGAACAAGGAAGTGCAGAAGATTATTCTGGCCCGCCCTGCGGTGGAAGCCGGAGAACGGCTGGGATTCCTGCCGGGTGACCTGCAGGATAAGGTAGACCCTTATCTGCGTCCGCTGTACGACGCTCTGTACGATGTACTGGGCAGAGAAGCTGCACTTCGTCTGAAGGAGAAGGAAGTCATTGAAGTGGTGCCGCTGGCATACATGCGAGGCCGCACGCTGGATAACTCCTTTATTATCCTGGACGAAGCACAGAATACTACAAGGGAACAGATGAAGATGTTCCTGACCCGTATGGGCTTTGGGTCCAAGATGGTCATTACCGGGGATATTACCCAGATTGACCTGCCGAGAGGGAAGAAATCCGGTCTGGTGGAAGCCACCCGCGTACTGAAGAATGTGCGTGACATCGACTTCTGCTATCTGACCGACGTGGACGTAGTGCGTCATGAACTGGTAAGAAAGATCATCTGCGCCTACGATCAGTATTATAAGAAGTATCCGGACGAACTGGAAGAATAGGAGACGCTTATGAAGATTTATTTTGAAGAGGAACATGTGGTAACCCAGGAAATCCTGGATACCATGATGAAGGCGGCAGAAATCTGTATCGATGCAGAAAACATCGATGTGGACCGCAGTGAAATCAGCGTGACTTTCGTGGATATGGAAGAAATCCACCAGCTGAATCTGGACTACCGTGGAGTGGACAGCCCGACTGACGTGCTTTCCTTCCCGCAGTTTGATGATCTCAATGATCTTCCGGAAGACGGAGAAATTGCTCTGGGTGACGTAGTCATCTGTAAGCAGAAAGCAGAAGAACAGGCGGAAGAATTCGGTCACTCTTTCGAGAGGGAAATCATGTATCTGTTCGTGCACAGCGTACTTCATCTTCTGGGATATGACCACATGGATGAAGACGAAAAGAAGATCATGCGCCGCCGTGAAGAAGAAGTTATGACAGAACTGGGAATCACAAGGGGGGATGTGTAATGACAGACAAAGAATTGTTCCGTGCAGCCATGGAAATGACCCGCCGGTCCTATGCTCCATTCTCAAAATTCCGGGTAGGGGCTGCACTGCTGGCGAAAGACGGAACAGTATACACCGGGTGCAACGTGGAAAACTCTTCCTTTGGAGGTACAATCTGTGCAGAACGTACAGCCTTCGTGAAGGCAGTTTCTGAAGGATGCAGAGAGTTTGAGAAAATTGCCATTACCGCATGTCCGGTGCCTGAAGAGGGAGCGGAGGAAGCCTTTGTGGAAGCCTGGCCGTGCGGAATCTGCCGCCAGTTCATGAAGGAGTTCTGTGATGATGACT
>JAFYKS010000125.1 GCA_017537495.1 Bacillota bacterium
GTAGGACGGCACTTTTCCTTCCTCCATCCATTCCAGGTTCAGGCCCATCAGCTTCCGGCAGGTCAGGCCCACGTTTCCGCCAAGAGATTCGATGGAGTAACGTATTTTTTCAGGCCAGCTGCATTCCTGTCCGCATGGACGGGTACAGTTTCCGATGCCGCAGATGGTGCAGCTTCCGGCGCTGAGTGAAACAGAACCTGGGTTTGCGGCTTCCAGTTCATAAAGCTCCCGGCTCATGTCATCCTTCACTTCATGCATGATGCGCATACTTTCTTCCCGGGTGGTTCCCGGCTCAAAATATATTTTGCGGGCGTACACGGTCAGCCGGCTGAACCGGTTCCAGTACTCCATTACATCGAAATCATAAGGCGGGCAGGTCCAGATATTGCCGTAATTAGGGCATGCTTTGCAGTATTCCAGAAATTCCTCCACGGCTACGTACCCTTCCAGATATTCCGGTACACTGATTTCCTTTTCAAAACGTTCAATTCTGCACATATTTTCACCTCCGCTTTTTTTCAGTATATCATATGACCGGGATTTGTGGTAGAATAAATGTATCTTTACAGATAAAGGAGATCAGAATATGGCTTTTGGATTTTTCAGAAAAACACAAGCAGCAGATATTATTTTTCATAATGGACAGATTTATACCCACGACCCGGAATTCCCATGGGCCGAAGCAGTAGCCTGTTCTGACGGCAAAATCACCGCTGTGGGCGATTTTGATGCCATGGACGACTACGTGGGCAAGCATACAGAAGTAATTGATCTGGGCGGCAAATTTATGTTCCCGGGCTTCATCGATGTGCACAGAAGTCCTGCGCTGGACGTATTTAAAGGAAAGTACCTGGATCTGACCGGCTGTCAGACCACAGAAGAAATACTGGATAAGACCCGTAGCTGGGCTAAATCCCATCCTGATGCAGACATCATCTTTGGCTACGGTTACCGGGAAGACCTGGATCCGGAAGTCAAGCAGCTGGATACCTGCTGTGCAGACCGTCCGGTGGTTCTGCTGGCAGCAAGCGGAGTGGGCTGTGCAGTCAACACTGCATCCGAACAGATTATTGAAGAAACAGCTTATCAGGAATGTGTGGAAATCATCACCGTTGGTTATGTTCTCAACCTGCTGATGCCATTCGACTTCGAAGAGGTAGAAGCTGATGTGGAAAAGACTATGGAACGGCAGTCTTCCCAGGGCATTACAACCGTCCTGAATCTGCAGACTCTGAACTATTTCGAAAGTCTCTACCAGGACTCCATGGTTGCTCTGTTTAATGAAGAAAAACTGCGTCAGAGATTCTTTGGCTCTTACTTCATGAACCGTCCGCTCCAGCCACGCGGGCTGATTCAGCAGATGATGGTTCGTAAGACCAACTGTTCTGAACTGAACGGTCTGGTGCAGGCAAACATGCTGAACGTATACCTGGAAGAAAAGACCTGTCCGATGGAATTCCCACAGGAAGCACTGGAACAGATTTTACTGGATGTGGTAGACAAGGGCTTCCATCTCTTCATTGAGGCAGTGGATACAGAAGACCTGAAGAAGGCTTACGAAGTTCTGGAAGTTATCAGAAACAAGGGATACAAGAACGAAATCACCATCGCATCCAATGCTGTGCTTGGAGATGAAGTGCTGAAGAATCTGGAACGCTGGGAAGACGCTCACATTACCTGGATGACAAAATGTGACGCAGCTCACCCTGTTGCTGCGCAGTGCGAATCTGTGGAAGGTGCAATCAACGAAATGACTGTCAATGCGGCAAAGATCATCGGTATGGAAACTCAGCTGGGCATGATTGAGAAGGGCAGACTGGCAGATTTTGCAGTGTTTGCAGAAAATCCGCTGGAAAAAACACCGGCTCAGTTTGCTGAAATGAAGGCATCTATGACTGTACTGAACGGAAAGATTGTATACGAAGCATAACTTTTCATACAGGAAAAGTGAATTGTAAGTCAGTGAAGCCCTCAAATTTACGGGTTTTGCGTCCTCACGACAAAAAACATCTGCACTTTATTGACTTTCACACACACTCATGGTAAAATATTCACAACTCCATCACATGGATGAGTTATAATAAACTCGTTCAAAAGGTAATGGAAAACGAATTAGCAAACTTTCCTTCTTTTATTGAATACACACACACTTTCAGGGAAAAACGGCTCGCATGAGCCGTTTTTCCTTTTTTGATTTCTGGCCTCGTGCACGAAAAAAGAGGCATGCCGGACTGCTTTCTCTGCAGCCAGACTTGCCTCTTCTGAATTATTCTTCTGTTTCTCTTACTTCTTTTCCATTCTCTTTAATCAGAACTGCATGAACCACGAACCGTTCCAGATTTGCACTGTCTTCCGTACAGGTTGACAGCGTCAGGACCTTATCATCTTCACGAACTTCCGGCAGATTCAGCCTTTTAGAATCCCTATGCATGTTCTTAGACGCAATCAGTTCCATAAAAGGCTTGAAATTGGACGCTTTGTTCAGAGGAGCGCGGTAAGTTCCGTCATCTACATGAGCACGGTACATGGAACAGATTTCATAACGGTACCAGCTTCCGTCAATCAGGATAATATCCACATAAGGATGTTCTGCCAGTACCTTTTCATCCCTTAAGTCCGAAAGGTCTCCGAACATGGTATGATTTTTCATGTTGTGACCGTAAATGATGCTGTGTGCATCGCTGAAATCTCTGTCATTGTCGCTGTCCAGATAGATGCTTCCGGATGCCAGATACTTCCTGTAATAGGTCTTATCCAGGTAGTAGAAGTTGTTTTCACCCTGCAGAATCGGATAGTTTACTACCGTATCCTCCATGTAAATCCAGCCGATGATATCATCATTAATCTTAAGCAAATCGGTAAAGTCCACCTGAATCGGAGGCCGGCTCAGATATTCTTCCAGATCAAAGTCCATCGTCGGGTCTTTTCCCGGGTCCACCATGGTTGTATACTGATTGGCTGTATCTTTATACAGTTCTTCAGCTTCCTGATAGTCCTGATTAATGTCCAGCAGCTTATACAGAGAAAACAGGAATACTGCCGCACAAATCAGTGTAATGGCTCTCCGCAGTCCCTTTTTCGTTGCTTTATTCATTTCAGATTCCACATGGTCTCAGCACGGTCCTGTGACTTTTCCAGATGTCTGGAAACTGCACTGATAGCCTTCTCCTTGTCCTTGCGTTTGATTGCATCCAGAATTTCTCCATGTTCATTGAGAATGGCTTCCAGATAGGTTTCATCATAAAAAACAGATTTTCTGGTCTTATCGATATATCCCTTATAGGAACGCAGCACCTGCGCCATAAAACGGCTGCGGGTAGATGCGTAGATAATGTCGTGGAAAGCGGTGTTCAGTTCCAGAACCTTCTGGCTGTCCTTCTTTCTCACATAGAACTCCATCAGTTCCCATTCTTCTTCCAGTGCCGCCACTTCTGCATCTGTAATACGCTCTACAGCACGTTCCACGGCCAGCATTTCCAGTGCTGCCCTAACAGCGTAGATATCGTCCACGTCCTGCTTGGTAAATCCTTTGGCAAAACATCCTCTGTTCGGAATATAGTCAATCAGCCCTTCGTTTTCCAGCAGTTTAAATGCTTCACGGATTGGTGTCCGGCTTACTCTCAGTTCTGTGGCAATCTGATTTTCTTTAATCTTTTCGCCAATCTCATATTCACCCTTCAGAATTCGGTCGCGGACAATGGCTGCAATCTCATCTGTCAGAGAAAAAGAACTGGAAAACTCTCTTTTTTCTGTCATTTCAAATCTCCTGTCAAATTGTTTGCAACATACATTGCATTTATGACAGTTTACCACTATAAAATGTGATTTTCAAGTACCTGATTTTCAAAGTCGAAGTTTTCAATCTGCAGATAGTATTCTGCGGAGTCGATCAGAGCTTTCATTGGGCACAGGCCGATGACTTCGGAACCGATTACCTGCACGCCGTATCTTGCAGCTTCCATCTTAACCATTTCGGTTACTCTGTACAGA
>JAFYKS010000126.1 GCA_017537495.1 Bacillota bacterium
GAAGTGCATCCCCGCAGACCGGACAGATGAGCACACTGCCGCATCCTTCATATTTATCAAACTTGCCCATATATAACTCCTATTCGTGCTTAATTGCTTCCAAAGCAGGTATTTTCACAGCTTTGTTGGCCGGATAATAGCCGCTGACCAGTCCTACAAAGATGGAGAATACCACCGCAAAACCCATCAGGCTTAAAGGAATCACGGACGTACGTGTAACCCCTTCGCCGCCGATTAAAGCCTGCAGCACCATTTTTCCTGTGATACTGCCGCCGCCCAGTACGCCCATGGTAACCAGGTTGATTCCCACAGAAATTACCAGACTGACAATACATCCGATAATCCCTCCCATCAGACCGATGGCTCCGGCTTCCATAAGGAACAACAGACGGATATCGCGGACATAACAGCCAAGGGCTTTCATGATACCGATTTCACGTGTCCGTTCGGAAATGGACATAATCATGGTGTTGGTAATACCGATGGCTGCGACAAACAGCGAGATTGCACCCAGACCGCCCAGCATGAGCTGAACCTGGCGGGAACTTTCTTCCATACTTTCACGCATACTCTCCATGGAGTAGGTATAGAAGCCCATACTCTTAATAGATTCCTCGATTTCAGTCACCAGGCTGATGTCTTCACACTTTACCAGCACGGTGGAATAAGTCAGTTTCTTCGCATTAACAGGGCTGCCGTCTATTTTAGTCATCAGATCCTTCATTGCCGCAATCGGCATCATAATTCCTTCCGAAGTTTCCCAGCCTTTGCCGTAATCTTCCTTCGTAACGCCGGTAATTTTCAGTTCCTGGCGGATTTTCACCTCGGTTCCGTCACCCTTGTCGATTTCCAGTACAATCGGTGTGGTTATAACATTGAAAAAAGGATCTGGCGGGTCAATCTGGTTTCCATTTTCATCATACGCCCAGCGGTCTGCATAATTGCGTCCTTCCGGCATCAGGGTGTCATAGAAATTATATGCCAGCCACTGTCCTGCAAGAGCTTCATTTTTTCCGCTGCCTGGCACCTTACCGTCAAGGAGTTCATAACCCATGGCCTCCATAGCATCCGTGTCCATCCCCACGATTTCACCCCAGCCGCACTGGTAACGGTCATTGATTCCGGCATACATCTGTATGGAATACTGATTCAGACTGGCTTTCGGCATCACCGCAGCCACACCTTCCAGTGCCCGGAAAGATTCCACTGCCGTATCGTCCAGGGCTGCCGTTTCCTCACCGGTTTCATTCCATCCCCGGCTTACTTCGATGATGGACAGGTCGCCCATCTCTTCCAGCATCTGATTGGTAGACTCGGTCATTCCAATTCCGATGGAAACCATGACCACGATGGATGTACAGCCGATGAAAACCCCCAGAACAGTCAGAATGGTTCTGCCCTTCCGCCTCTTCAGGTTATCAAAGCACATTCTGGCTACATCAGTGAATTTCATTTTTCTTCCTCCTGTCCGCCTTCTGCATTTCCGGAGAAACTGATGCCGTCATCCCAGGTATTCCACATTTCTGTTTCCTTTTTCAAAGCTGCGGACTTCTTTTTCTTACGTATAATCAGGAAGATGATTGCTGCTGCAGCTGCTGCCACTCCGCCAATCAGCTTCCAGTTTGTCTGCGGCTCCGGTTCGGGCTCAGGCATCGGATCATACATTCCCGGATCTTCCATCATCATTTCTTCCACTGTCATGGTAACAGGGAATTCCCTTGTTTTCACATCCCCGTTTCCGTCTTCGTAAGTGAATTTAATGGTAAATTCCGCCTGTCCTGCTTCCCGTGCAGTCACTGCAAAAGCCACGGTTCCGCTCTTTCCCGGTTCCATGTTGCCCAGGTTCTGTACCGGTGTATAAGTTTCCACGTTCCCTTCCAGTATGGCTTCCACATTCAGAATACTGGTCTTGCTCTTATTCACGTAATTCATGGTTACGCTGGTCTCTTCCCCGGTATAAACCATAACCGGAACGGTAGGGTATGTAATTTCAAAACGGTCCGGCTGATAAACAGGTACAGTAATCTGCATCTGGCTGCTTACCGGAATTCTCTTGCTATTATCTACGTATTCGTACTTAAAGCTGACATTGACCGGTTTAGCCCCGTTTTTCACATCAGACTGCACTTTCATCGGTACGGAAACGGACTTACTGCCGCCCTTGCCAATCTTCTCAAAATAGAAGGTATTGGTTCCGCCGTTGATGGTGAAGCCTTCACCGCCTTCCAGGGTGACTACCACGTTTTCCACAGGCAGGGTGCTGCTGGTATTGATAAACTGGAAGCTGAGTCCGAATTCGGAAC
>JAFYKS010000127.1 GCA_017537495.1 Bacillota bacterium
CGTAAGATAAACGTTTCATATAATAACCCCGATTTGTTTATATTTAGTAGAAATACTTGGCAGAATAGTTTTTACCGTCTCCGATATACTTCATGATTGCCTTGCTTTCTTTGCTGGAAGACGCGAATGTAGGGTCCATTCTCTCCCAGGATGTGCCGTTGAAATAAACGACACCTTCCACCCAGCCTTCGCCTTCCACGTATACACTGATCCATGCGTGATATGCCTCACCGGCATAACCAATTACCAGCTTACATGGAACACCCTGACTGCGGAGCATGCCTGCCATAGAGGATGCATAGTCGAAGCAAATGCCTTTTTTCTCTTTCAGTACCTTGTCCAGATCCGGAACGTATCCGCTCTTTACATTCTTCGCTTTCTGCTTATCATAAGTATAATTCTTTACAACATAGTTGTAAACCTTTTCTACTTTCTTCAGCGGATTTTTCACTTTCTTTGTCAGTGCTGCAGCCTTTTTCACTGTTTCCGGTGCATCTGCATAATTCACGTACTGATTGGATCTCAGGAACGGTCCGAATTCATCCTTCAGTTCTGCTTTGAAGCTGGTATTAACTACGATTGCATATTTGTTGGAAGTAACATTTTCCAGCAAAACAACCTGATAGGTTCCGTCTCCATCGGTCAGCGGGAATGTTTCCCATTTTTCTGCAGTGACATTATAGGTATATGTATTCTTTGGACCTTTTACCTGCGCTTTGATGGCCTTGTCGGTCTTTTTCAGGTACTTCACCATTACATAACCATCCGCAGTATTAGAATAGTCAATAACTCCCTTTAAGGCTTCTTTCACCTTGATTCCGGAAGCTTCGGTCTTATACTCCGTTACTTCTGCCGCAGGTGCATCTGCCAGAGCTACCGCCTCATCCGCGATTTCCGCATATTCCATCGGCGTAACGTCTGCCACTCCATCTTCAAGTCCGTTTCCTCCGCATCCGGTGAAAACAGATGCAGCCAGGCCAAACATCAGTGCTAACGTGATACATTTGTATAATAATGAGTTCTTTTTCATCTGACAATCCCTCTCTTTCAATGTAATTATAATATACGGCAAAAAAAATAGCAAGGCCTTTCGGTTACTTTGTTGATTTTTTCTTTCAAATATGTTATCATTTTGTTACCGACCAACATCGGGATTTTGTTGTGAGAAAAAACGAAAGCTGAGGATTTTCATGAACCAGAATAAAATATATATATCCATGTTCGGACGCATTTCCATCTCATGGAATGGCAGCTCCATTACGGAAGATGACAGCCGTTCCCGCAAGACCTGGCTTCTTCTTGCTTACCTGATTCATCAGCGCAGACGTCATGTCAGCCAGGATGAAATCATAAAACTGCTGTGGGATGAAGACAGCCCTCAGACCAATCCTCAGGGTTCTCTGAAAACAGCTCTTCACCGGCTCCGCAGCCTTCTGAACCGGCTTGATTCAGAAGCAGGCCATCAGCTCATTCTGCGGCAGAAAAACAGCTATGTGTGGAATCCGGATTTTGAGCTGGAATACGACGTGGAAATTTTCGATTCCCTTTACCACGATTTCATCACAGCACCTGACGAAGATCTTCAGCTGGCTTCCTGCCTGAAAATTTTCCGTCTGTACCAGGGAGATTTCCTGCCTGCATTATCCTATGATCCATGGGCTGCTCAGATTGCCGAAAAGTACCACGGACAATATCTTCAGGCTGTAAAATCAGCTGTTGCTCTTCTTCATAAGCGTAGCCAGGTAAAAGATATTCTCGAAATCTGCCGTCAGGCACTGAAAATCGAACCAATGGATGAAGCTCTGTTCGAATACTACCTGCAGGCCCTGCTGGCATCTGATCAGCACGAGGAGGCTGCTGCGGCCTATGAAGATCTGAACCGCCGCTTCCTGTCCCAGTTCGGAACCATGCCGTCTGAAAAGCTCCGCAGTCTTTACTGGCAGGCACTCCGCACGGATAACGGCTACAGCGTTCCCGTAGATGAAATCTGTATGCAGCTGAAAGAAAGCCAGCCTCCGGAAGGAGCACTTTTCTGTGAGTACGATTTCTTCAAGGTACTTTATCAGGCTCAGGCCCGTGCCATTGCACGCACCGGCGAAGATTACCATATCGTCCTGCTTTCTTTAAAAAGCCGTCAGGAGAAGAATCTTTCCAAAAGCAGTCTGGATCTGGCAATGAAAAATCTGCAGCAGGTAATCTGCCGCAGTATCCGTCACGGTGATGTGGCCACACGATGCAGTGCCAGCCAGTTTATTCTCATGCTGCCTCGTGCAAACTACGAAAGCAGCTGTATGGTGGCAGACCGGATCGTCCGTGCATTCTGCCGTCAGTATCCGCACTCTCCTGCAGAGATTTCCGTGCATGTTTTCCCTGTGGAACCCGCTAAATAGAAAAGTTTACCTTGACCAGGGCAGTAAAATTTTGGTATCATTATATTTATTAATTCCTTGCAGAAAGGAGGTCGTTTCATGCAGACTCAGAATACACTTCTCATCGCCGCTGCTGCAGAAGAGAGCCGCCGGCAGCTGAGAGAAATTTTCCAGGACGGTTTTCAGATTCTGGAATCCCAGAGTACAGATCAGATTCAGCTGATTCTCAGCGATAATCCAGGTCTTGTTTCTGCTGTAATTCTGGACGCAGGAAAAGAAAGTCATTTTTCCGGCGACGGAATGGCCTTCACACTTCAGGCAGCTTCAGCCCAGGAAATCCCGGTTATGGTAATCCTGGATGATCAGGACAGCAACAGTGAGATCATCGCATACCAGTACGGTGCTTCCAGTGTTATTTTTAAACCATATCTGCCGCTGGCACTGTTCCGTAGGGTGGAGATTCTCTCCAGCCTCTATCAGTCCCGCTGCAGCCTGAAGTCCATGGAAGGGATCCGCGAACGTGCGGAAAAAGATGCTTTGACCGGCCTTTACAACCGTGGTGCAGTCCGCCAGTATATCAACCGGCTGCTCTCTGCTGACAGTCATACCCGCAGCGGCATTTCCGCCCTGCTGATGATAGACCTTGATAATTTTAAAATCATCAACGACACCTACGGCCACATTTTCGGCGATGAGGTTCTTACCCGTACCGCCGCTAAAATCCGCAAGCTCTTCCGGAGCAATGATATTATCGGCCGTATCGGCGGGGATGAGTTCATGGTATTCATCGACTCCATCCCTGATATCGAACTGATCCAGACACGCTGCCAGCAGCTGATCGAAGCAATCTGTACATCCTTCTTTGAGGAAGACAGCCCAATCAGCATTTCCGCATCCGTTGGTGTGGCTCTGGTACCGGAACATGGAAGCACGCTCAATGAGCTTTACCACAAGGCAGACCAGGCCCTCTACAAGGCGAAAAAAATGGGAAAAAACCGTTACTGCATTTATAACGACAGTGACGTGGATACCATAAAAGACCTGGTTTCTGCGATTAATACACATATCGACTCTGATGAACAGCCGGGAATTGCAGACAACAGCCTGATTCACTTCGTTTTTCAGCGTCTTTATGAAACAGGTGATGTTTACAGCACCATCGATGATCTTCTTGCCGAAGCCGGACGCCAGATGAACGTCAGCCGTGTTTATATTTTCGAAAACAACAGCGACAATACTGCATGCAGAAACACTTTCGAATGGTGCAACCAGAATATCAGACCGGAAATCGACAATCTCCAGGATATCAGTTATACTTCCGGACTTTATCAGAACTGGCCTGACTATTATGATGAAAACGGTGTGTTCTACTGTGCCGATGTGTCCCAGCTCAGCGGTGAAATCAGAGAGCACCTGGAAGCACAGGGTATCAAATCCATGCTTCACAGTGCCATCCTCGATAAGGGTGTTTTCCGCGGCTTTGTTGGTTTCGACGAATGCGTGAACAACCGGATTTGGACTACTACTCAGATTAATACACTGGTATTCCTGTCCAAAATTCTTTCCGTATTCCTTGTGAAAAGCCGCAGCCAGGATACAGCACAGATTCTTTCGGATAATCTCCGCAGTCTTCTGGACAATCAGAATGCCTGGATTTACGTAATTGATCCGCAGACATTCCGTCTCAGATATCTGAACCAGCGTGCCCGTGACATTTCTCCGGTAGTACGCGAAGGCGCTTACTGCTACGAGGTTCTTCACAACCGGACCTCCTGCTGCCTGGACTGCCCGGCGCGCAACATTCAGAATGAAGGTACTCACGAATCCTTCATCCTGAATTCCCACCTGGGGGTTTATGTCCGTGCAGAGGCCACCGGAATCCACTGGAACGGCAAAGAATCCTGTCTGGTTACCTGCCGTCAGGTATTCCAGTAAAACCAAATAAAAATAACAAAAGCGTATGAACCATGATATGCTCCCTCTTAGGTAGACAAGTGAAATAATATAACTTGTATACTTAGGAGGGAGTTTTTCTATGGGATGAAAAGCAAAGTATTCATTCGATGTGAAGATAGACATTGTGATGCGCTGTCTTTCAGGTAAAACTACTGCGTGGCGTGAAGCAGAGTTATTAGGAATTAATCCCTCGCGTGTTAGGGAATGGATTTCATTGTATCAATCAC
>JAFYKS010000128.1 GCA_017537495.1 Bacillota bacterium
AACCGAATACTTTTTTCTCTGTACCAACAAAATATGATATGCTCACATTGCCACAAGCGGTAGCAGCATATGAACGGCAGTATATAGAGCAGGCACTGAAAAATCATTCTACGCTTCATGAGGCAGCACGAAATTTGGGAATTGATATTTCCACACTTGTTCGTAAAAAGAAAAAATATGAGTTATAAAAGTATGAATTTATAAAGACTATATACCTGAATTGCATATGCAGTACTGCGCATTATATGCATATCTGCATATGCTTGTACGCCAAGAAATGTCTTAAAACAGTGAAATAAAGTGTCATTCTGAAGTGTATTGTTTCGGTTATTGTCATATAAGGTGATAAAAGACAGAGCATATATGTGTGATTTTAAAGGCAGATTCAAGTCTGCCTTTTTTGATTGCATCCATCCGGAAGTGTTTAATGAAAAAGGACACGCTTCTTGAAAGATTCACTGAAATGCTTGGCATGGAATATGCAATAAATAATTTTGTCTGCAAGGGCACAAATTTTAATAATAGGAAAAGGAGAAAGAAAAATGAAGAAGAGTATCTCTATTTTATGCATTTTAGTTCTGTTAATGGGTCTCTTAACTGGATGCGGCGGCGGTGAAGACACTGCGCAGCCTGCTGGTGATACATCCGGCGATTATCTGCTGAGAATTGCAACTGCATCTGCAGAAACACAGCCTTACACTGCTGTACTGTATGATCTGGAAAAAACAGTAGAAGAACAGACCGAAGGTCATGTGCAGGTTGAAATTTATCCTGCAGCTCAGCTGGGCGGTGAAGAAGACATGCTGCGTAAGACTATGACAGGAACCATCGAGTCCTGTATCACATCTGTAGCATCTATCGCCTCCTATAAGTCTGATCTGTATCTGCTGTATACACCATTCATGTACAGTACTATTGATGCAGTTAAGACTGTTGCAGGAAGTGACATGTTAGTGGAACTGATGGGCTGCATTAATGATCTGGGTCTGACCCACGTAGGTATTACCACATCCGGCGGCACTACATTCGCCACCAAGGATGAATTAAAGTCTCTGGATGATTTTAAGGGTCTGAAACTGAGATCTCCATCTCTGGAAGTTTACCTGAATGTTTATAATGCCATTGGAGTAAGTCCTACACCAATTCCTTACGCAGAAGTATTCACAGCACTGCAGCAGGGTACTGTAGATGGTTTCGAAAACAGCTTAACTACCATTGCAACCGGTAACTATCACGAAGCAGGCGTTAAGCATGTATGGGCAACAAACCAGATTTTCGGTTGGATGGATTATGTAGTAAACACTGAATGGTTAGAAAGCCTGCCGGATGAATATAAGACCATCGTTCTGGATGCATTTGCGGCAGCAGCAGATGGCTCTCTGCAGAGCACTTGGGATATGGACATGGAAGTTGCAGAAAGCGGCGTTTATAATGTTCACTTCCCAACTGATGAAGAACTTGCACAGCTGCAGGCTATGACAGTAAGTGTAACCGATGGTTATGTAGCAGACCTGAAGGAAACTGTAGGTGTAGATTTCCTGAAGGAATGGTTTGAAATGACCAATTACGCATACGAATTCTAAATAAAAGAATCTTTAAAAATTATACATGTATATAAAAATGCCCATGCAGGAACTCATCTTGCATGGGCAAAAATTAAAAAAAGGAGGGATTTCATTGGATTTCTTACGTAAAACAATTGGAACTGGAAGCCCTGTGGATAATGCTGTTACGAGACTGGAACACTTCATCGTAATGTTTGCAGGATTCTCTGCACTGATTATTATGTTTGTCAATATCGTACTCAGATATGCTGCACATTTCAGTCTGGTATGGGCGGAAGAATACGCTCGTTATTGTTTAATTATTATTGTATATTTCGGTGCTTCCATGGCTGTTCAGAGAAAGTCCATGCTGAAGGTAGAAATTCTGGCAAGTATTTTCCCTAAACTGAAAAGTGTCGAAGAGTATGTAGAAATTGTACTGGGAATTATTACACTGGTATTGCTGATTATATTTGGCTTACAGTTTGTTACCTTTATTATGCCGTTTGGTGAAAAGTCTGCCGCAATGAACTGGTTGCCGATGTGGATTATATACCTCATCATGCCGGTTGGCTCGGTATTTATTATATTCCGCTATCTTCAGCGAGCACTTTATGTGGGACAGGATAAGGAGGCGAACTAAATGGAAGGTATTATTTTAATTCTTGTATTAGTTGCCGCACTGTTTACAGGCGTTCCTGTTGCGTTCGGGATTGTTATAACCGTTTTGCTGGGGTATGGCGTATTCATGGATACTCCTCTGATGAATATTGGTCAGGCGATGGTTACCAATGTAAACTCATTTGCGCTGATGGCAGTATTCTTCTACATCATGGCGGGACAGTTCCTTTCACATGGACGTATTGCACAGGAAATCGTTAATATGTGTACCAGTGTTGTAGGTAAGATGAAAGGTGGTATTGCAATAACCGCAGTCCTTGCCTGTGCCTTATTCGGTGCAGTATCCGGCTCTACCACAGCTACGCTGGTAGCAATCGGGGGTCTGATGTTCCCTGTAATGCTTAAGGCAGGTTATGATAAAATCTTTTCATTATCTGTAATTCTTGGTGCATCTACATTAGGTATCGTAGTTCCGCCAAGCATTCCGGAAGTTTTGTACGGCTTTCTGACAGGTGTTTCTATCTTTAAGCTGTTCGTATCCGGTGTAATTCCAGCAATTATCATTGTATTAATCTATGTGGTATACATCAGATGGAACTGCAAGGATGTTCCAATCGATGACTCTATTGAAACCGGTCCTAAGGCCCTGCTCAAGGCGATGAAGTCCGGAATCTGGGCATTATTCTTCCCGGTAATCATCTTTGGCGGTATCATTACTGGTGTATACACTTCCAATGAAGCTGCGGTACTGGCTGCAGCGTATGCATTCGTAGTTGAACTGTTTATTTACCGCTCCATCAACTGGAAAGAAGCTGGTCAGTATATGTTGGATGCAGTTGTGACAACTGGTGCGGTGCTGATTCTGGTAGCCGGTGCATCCACCTTCTCGGAAACCATTACCTATCTTCAGGTTCCGGCAATGCTGGCTGAATTCTTCGCAGCGAATATTACCGGAAAGTGGGGATTCCTGGCAGTTATTAGTGTAATCTTACTGATTGCAGGTATGCTGGTGGATAATAACTCTGCAATTCTGATTCTGACACCGGTGCTGTTCCCGATGCTCGCATCCTATGGGGTTGATCCGGTACACTTCGGTTTCATCATGAACCTGAATCTGGGTGTTGGTTATCTGACACCGCCGTTTGCAAGCTCTCTGTTCCTGGCTGTAAATCTGTTTGATACACCATACACGAAAGTTCTGCGGGCGGTTATTGCACCAATTTTAATACTGTTAATTGCGCTGGCACTGTCTACCTTTATTCCGCAGCTGGTATTATTCTTACCAAATCTTATCAGCGGTTAAAGATAGTAAAATGCGAAATAATGAGGGACTCCATTTTTCTGAATGGAGTCCTTTTTATAATGATGGAAAGGTATTATGTATACATGAACAGCGGATGTTTAAAAGGGGACACAAAAGGGCATATATAGCTCGTACGTTATTGCAAAGACAAAAATAACATGTGGAGAATTGGAGGAAAATTGTTATGGATGTAAGACACAAAATTGTAACCAGTCAGGTGATGATGCCGCACCATGCCAACCCGGCAGGAAATGTACACGGCGGCGAAATTATGAAAGTAATGGACAATGCAGCCTATGCCATTGCCTTGAAATATGCCAAGGGGAACTGTGTAACCGCAAGAGTGGACGAGCTGGAATTCCACCTGCCTATCTTCGTGGGTGCACTGGTAACCTGTACCGCTTCCATCGTATATGTGGGCAGAACTTCCATGGAAGTTCTGGTAACCGTGGATGCGGAAGAACTGGACGGCAACGGCGGTCCGCAGCGTGCACTGTCCGCGTACTTCAGCATGGTACGTATGGGTAAGAACGGCCGTCCGCAGGAAATCGGAAGACCATATCTCCCGGAAACAGAAGAAGAAAAAAGACTTTATGATATAGCTTTGGCTAAGAAAGAACAGCTGAAGGCAAAGAAATCTAAATAAGGACGAGTAAAAACACCGCAGAGAATCCTCTCTGCGGTGGTTTGCTTTATGTGGTTATACAGTTTTACAGGCCCAGCAGGTGCTTATCCAGCAGTTCTACAGCATCTTCGATACAGCCGTCGCAGGATCTGAGAACCTTGCCGGTTTCCACGCCCTTGATTTCAGCATAGTTGATGGAGCCGTTCTTTGCTTTGAACTCTTCAATCAGTGTCTTCATCATCGCGTAGCATTCCTTCTTGGTCTTCGGATCTTCCATATCACCGTCGCTCAGCTTCATGCCTACTACCATAGCCATGCCGCTCACAGCGCCGCAGGTTTCCATGGCACCCATACCGAAACCGAATGCTTCAGCCTGCTTGAAGGTTGTTTCAGGATCCTGGCCCATTACATGGCAAAATGCGCATGCTACAGACTGGCAGCAGTTAAACTTGGAGTGATGTAATTTCAGTGCGAGTTCTTTTCTGTCCATTTCGTATAATCTCCTTTGTATATGGTTTTGCTTATTTCAGAATCCACTTCGGATTTTTTACTTTTACATCCGGATCCTTTACGATGGATGCCGGCTTTTCTTCCAGCAGCTTCGGATTCTTATAATATTTCGTCAGTTCGCGGAAGCAGCGGCCGTAGTAGTG
>JAFYKS010000129.1 GCA_017537495.1 Bacillota bacterium
AAAGTGCATCCAGTTCATGGTACCGCAGTCATAGCTGGCCATTTCAGGCTTCAGTTCTGTAAACGGTGCCATTCTCTGTTCTTCAGTATTGGCAATGCCGCCCGCTGCCGTAAAGTTGAAAATGATATCACATTCAGGATGATTTTCATGAACATAGTCCACAACCGCCTTAAAGGTTTCTACTTTCATAGAATCCTTACCTTCTTCATCTCTTACGTGTACATGAGCAACAGAAGCGCCAAGCTTCCAACACTGGTAAATTTCTTCACCGATTTCATGTGGCTGCAGAGGTACATTTGGATTCTGTTCCTTTGTCGGCCATGCACCGGTTGTTGCAACGGTGATAATTCGTTTGTTCTTTAAGTCACTCATAATCGTGTACCTCGCTTATATTTAATAATTTTCACTTGCCTTCAACTGGGTGATTAAACGTTTATAAAAGGCATTCTGCATACGTGTCTTTTCTTCTTCAGAATACTCGAAAAAGCCCTTTCCGGATTTAAGACCCAGATTGCCATCTTCAACCAGATCACGAATTGCCTGGCATCCTTTTTCAGAATTATCCAGCGCCGGGAAGATATTATCATGTGCCACCAGCCAGATGTCTAATCCGCCCATATCAGCTACTTCCAGCATTCCCGTAGTAGCATTACGGAAACAAGGACCATATTTCAGTGCATTATCGATGTCTTCTGGATTCCCTGCTCCTATTTCTACCAGGTGAAATGCTTCCCTGGCCTGCGCATGAAGCAGACGGTTTGCAATCATTCCAGTTATATCCTTTAAAACGCACACTGGTTTTTTGCCGCTGTTTACATACAGATCATACACTTGCTGGAAAACTTCTTCATCCATATTTCCGAATTTGGACAATTCTGCAATAGGAAGTAAGTACGCAGGATTATACCAGTGTGAAATCATGCAAAGAGCCTGCCGTTCTTCCGGAAGATCAGCAATCATTTCGCTTAACTTCAGAGAAGACGTATTGCTGGCGAAAACAGTATGCTTTGGACACATTTTGTCCAGTTTTGCAAACAGCTCTTTTTTCAGCTCCATTTTTTCCGGGATAGCCTCAATAACATAATCGGCGTCTTTTACCGCTTCTTCCAGGTCGTTAAACAGGGATATGTTATTTAATGCCTTTTCTACATCGGCCTGTGAAATATATTCTTCATCAGCCATAAACTGCAGTTCATCACGCATTTTCTGAGGTGCAGCTGCCAGACACGCTTCGAAAGCATCATATAAACTCACCTTATATCCAGCCCTTGCAAATACATGTGCAATCCCATGCCCCATGGTTCCTGCACCAATAACAGATATATTTTTAATCATCTAATACACAACTCCCATCTTACAGGTTAGCCGCCATATCCGAAGATATGTGGAATCAGCATTGCGATAGGTTCAATATAAGTGGTCATAATCAGTGCTACCAGCATAGCAATGAGGAACGGCCAAATGTTTTTAACCAGTGTACTGAACTTGATATCGCCGATAGAACATGCTACGAACAGGTTCAAACCAACCGGAGGTGTCATGAAACCGATACATACATTTAAAGTCATAATCAGACCGAAGTGTACGATATCGACACCATACTGTGCTGCAATCGGATACAGAAT
The DNA here is from genome assembly GCA_017537495.1 of Bacillota bacterium. Lineage (GTDB taxonomy): Bacteria > Bacillota > Clostridia > Peptostreptococcales > Anaerovoracaceae > RGIG7179. Next base: position 1,626 of record JAFYKS010000129.1, read on the forward strand.
CGGTGCCAGAATCAGGATTGCAGGTGTACTGTCCATTACGCAGCCTACAATAATCAGTACAATATTGATGATTAACAGTACCACATACTTGTTGTCTGTCATACCGGTAATCATATCGGATATTGCTGCAGGAATCTGTTCCAGAGTCAGTACTCTAGCCAGTACAGTTGCTGCACCTACAATGAGCATAATAGTGGACGTAGTTACTGCAGAGCTTACCAGTGCATCGATAGTTTTCTTAAAGTTCAGTTCTCTGTATACAAACAGACCAACAATTAATCCATAGAATACAGCAACAGCTGCAGCTTCTGTCGGAGTGAAGATACCGCCATAAATACCGCCGAGGATAATGATAGGAACCAGAAGTGCCCCAATGGCATGTACAAATTCACGACCAACTCTTGCAATGGAGAATTTCTGACCATTACCCTGATATCCGTGCTTTCTGCAGTACAGCATGGAATAAGCAATCAGGCAAATACCTACCAGGATACCAGGACCGAAACCGCCCAGGAACAGGGTGGAAATCGGAGCCATTGTTGCTACCCCATAGGTTACCATGGTAATGCTTGGCGGAATGATTACACCTAAACAGCCTGCAGAAGCAATCAGTGCGTAGGAGAAGCCTTTATCATAACCTCTTTCAATCATGGATGGAACCATAATTACACCAATGGTTGCTACGGTTGCTGCCGCAGATCCGGAAATTGCACCGAAGAACATACATGATACAACGGTTACAATTGTCAGACCGCCAGGGAAGTGACCAACCAGGGAATCTGCGAATCCGATCAGACGCTTAGACAGCCCGCCGCCTTCCATAAGAGCACCTGCCAGAATAAACAGTGGAATGGCCATCAGCGGGAAGGAGTCACATGCGGTGAACATAGTTGTTCCAATCATGTTCCATGTAATATCCCCTGTTGCCAGTACATAAGCAACAACAGCCAGACCAATGGATGCGAAAATTGGAACGTTCAGCAGCAGAAATCCAAAGAAGCAGACAAATAATACTAAAGTACCGTTCATTTACTGCACCTCCCCATTCTTTAAATTTTTCACATCATTTATAATAATTACAATTGCTCTCAGTGTCATCAGGACAGTACCAACAGTCGGTGCCAAATAAGGAATAATCATATTGACATGGTTAGCCGGTGAAAACTGTGGTCTGGCCATCATAGAAGGCAGTACCAGACTGCCTGCATACAGCAGCGCCACGAAAAATGCCAGTGTTGCTACAGTTGAAAAAATATGTAAAATAATTTGTGCTTTACCTTTCAGAAAGAGTGGTAAAATATCAACGGTCAAATGCTTTCCATCTTTTACAGCCTTACTTCCGGTCAGATAAATGATCCATACAAACAGATATCTTGCCAGTTCTTCACACCAGGCTACGTTCCAGGAGACAAATCGGAAGACAATCTGAATCATGATGATTGTACACATTGCGGCGAAAAGCACTGCTGTTACATATTTTTCGATAAAATCTAATACTCTATTTAACATGCTTTTTCTCCTCAGTTAAAATTGTGGGGCAGCACCGCGCCTGCGGCACTGCCCCAAGAGAAATAATTTTTTGTTTCAGTATGTAGTTCTGAACTCTTTACTGTTACTTTTATTAGCCGATTACATTACCGGTAACTGGTTCCAGCTTACCATCCAGATACATCTGGTTGATAGTTTCAATTTCTGCCAGATACTTGTCCAGGTTAGGTTCGGTTACATTTTCTCTGAACCAGTCATAAACGCCTGCAGATGCATCGATGAAGTTCTGTCTTTCATCATCTGTCAGATAGTGGATATCCAGGTCGATGGTTGCAGCAGCTTCCTGAGATGC
>JAFYKS010000130.1 GCA_017537495.1 Bacillota bacterium
GCAATCTCTGAAAAGGCTGAATATCTGGGCGGAACAATCGCACCGGGATTAAAAATCTCTTCAGATGTACTTACAGAAAAAACAGCAAAACTGCCTAAGGTTGAACTGGAAGAACCGGGTCACGTTATTTGCAGAAATACAATCCAGAGCATGCAGTCCGGACTGGTTTACGGACACATGGGTCTGGTTGAATATATCGTAAACAAAATGAAAAAAGAACTCCAGGAATACTGTGACACAGATGAGCCTGTAAAGGTAATTGCTACAGGTGGTCTGGCAACACTTATCGATAATGGCGTTGACTGCATCGATTATGTGGACAAGATGCTGACTCTGGAAGGTCTGGAAATGATTTATAGAAAGAATAAAAAGAAATAAACTAAATGGGAGCGAATAATGCTCCCATTTATAAGTAAAAGAGGAAATATGCTGAAAATAGGAACAATACAACTGGATAATCCATTCGTACTGGCACCGCTGGCCGGAGTTACAGACTTACCAATGCGCAGGCTCTGCAAAGAGCAGGGTGCTTCAATGGTGTTCTCTGAAATGATCAGTGCCAAGGGTCTGTGGTACAAGGATAAAGGCACAGAGCGTCTGCTGGCGACTGAACCTGAAGAGGCTCCCATGATGTATCAGCTGTTCGGCAGCGAACCTGAAATTATGGCTTATGCGGCCAGAGAACTGAAGGATCGTGCCAATGCAGGTATTGACATCAATATGGGATGTCCTGTACCAAAAGTAGTTAAGAACGGCGAAGGTTCTGCACTGCTCAAAACACCGGATCTGCTGTACGATATAGTAAAGGCAGTCGTGGATAATGCGGGCAAGCCGGTTACAGGGAAAATCCGTATTGGCTGGGATGATGATTCCATCAATGCAGTGGAAATTGCCAAGGCAATAGAGGCGGCAGGAGCTGCTGCGGTTTCTGTACATGGACGTACTAGAATGCAGTATTATTCAGGCAATGCTGATTGGGATATGATCCGTCAGGTGAAAGAAGCGGTAAATATTCCGGTATTCGGAAACGGTGACGTGTTCTCTGGAGAAGATGCTATTAGAATGATGGATGAAACCGGATGTGACGGAGTAATGATTGCAAGAGGTGCACAGGGAAATCCATGGATTTTCAGAGATGCTATTGCACTCTGGAAGGGTGAGGAAAAACCTCCGGCACCTACAACAGAAGAAAAAATTGCTATGATGATCCGCCACCTGGAAGATGTGGCAGCTCACAAAAGTGAGTATGCTGCAGTACGTGAGATGCGCAAGCATGTAGGCTGGTACCTGAAAGGTGAACACGGATCAGCAGCAATCAGACGAAAGGTCAATACAATTACCGATATCCAGGAACTGAAGAAAGAACTGGAAAATATGATGAAATAATATACACAGATGTCGCAAAAAAGTGGCATCTGTTTTTAATTATTCATGGTTTTATGCATAAATATATGTTAGAATAATAATTGCAGAAACAAAACCCGAAAGGAAGTATTTGACATGTTAAAGAAACATAAGAAAATTATCACACTGATTCTTGTTCTTGCTTTATGCATGACAGCAATGTTCACACTGGGCGCATGCGGCAAGGAAGAAGAAGTTCCCGAACCTGTAACTTATACAAACGCTCTGACAGGCGAAATCACTGAGCAGCCTGTTGCAGCTGCAAGACCTCTGATTGTTTCCATCGACAACGTAGGCGATGCAGTACCACAGTCCTGGCTGTCCAAAGCAGATCTGGTATACGAATTCCCAGTTGAAGGCAAACAGACAAGACTGCAGGCTATTTACTATACTGAATTCCCAGAAGAATTCGGACCAATCAGAAGTACTAGACCTTATTTCGTAGACCTGACTAGAGAATACAAAGGTATCTTCCTGGCTCACGGCTGGTCCCCACAGGCAAAATCTTACCTGATGGAAGGTCATGTTCCATACATCAACGCGATGAACAGTGAATGTGATTTCTACAGAGTAAGTGATAAATCTGCTCCTCATAACTCCTACATCAAATGGGAAGAAGTGAAAGCTAAGATCGACAAAGAGGGCTGGTGGTCCGAAACTCAGAAAATCAAGCCTTTCAAATTCCTGAAAGATGGAGCTGAAAGCAAAGGCGACTTAGTTGATTTCATCGAATTCAGCTATTCCTCTTCTGACTGCGAATTTACTTATGATGCAGAAACAGGAAAATACACAAGAACAATTGACGAAGGCCGTGACTACGTAGACCACGAAACAGGCGAAGTCATCAAAGTTGACAACATCCTGGTACAGATGGTTAAATCCAGCGTACTGGATGGAAAAGGCCGTCTGAAAATCGACATGTGCGCAGGCGGAGATGCAATCCTGTTCACTGACGGTAAAGTTGTTAAAGGAACTTGGTCCAGAGAAAACCTGGATTCCAGAACAATCTTTGTTGATGCAGAAGGCAAACAGTTCAAACTGTCCCCAGGTCACACTTGGGTAGAAGTTGCTGACCAGAACTGCGACATCGATTACGATGCAACTCCAGCACCGGCAGAAGAAGCTTCCGAAGAAGAATAATGTTAATTAAAGAGAGCGTATCATTATCGATGCGCTCTTTCTTTGTGCAATGAAAAAGACAGGTTCAGTTCAGTGGTGCCTGTCTTTTTATGTGAAGTTGTAAATTATTTCGCTTCCATTTTCTGTGGACCCTGCAGCCACTTAGATAATTTGGATCCTTTGACCGGTCCACCAATCAGCAGGTCGTACAGTTTGATCCAGAATGGTGCTACGAAGGAGATTCCGCAGATCAGAGCTCCGCCGTAAACCATAAAGTAGAATGCCAGTTTGTTTTCAGGACACAGTCCGTACAGTGATGTCAGGCATCCGGAGTTGAACAGCAGGAAGAATGCTGCAATGGAAACTGCAATGGCGATTCCATATATTACATCGCATGTGCGTGCACTCGCTGTGCCGGATTTGACTTTTCTGTGGATCAGTGAGATGATGGCGAACCATGCAACCACCAGGCAGGAGATGAATCCCATATATAATCCGTAGAAGTCGATGACATATCTCAGTGTCAAGTGGAACACGTAAATCGGCATCGTATTCATTCCGATAAAGGAAATGAAGTTTTTCTTTGATGGAATCACATTAATCATAAAGATGATCCAGCCGCTGGCCAGCAGCCATACCAGAACTCTCAGTAGAGTATCTTCCCACCACATCATGTTATAATTGTGGACTGACTGTTTCAGCAGGAACCAGCCGACTGTCGGTCCATGGAACATCAGCAGCACAGTCATTCCGCACAGTGCAATTCCCAGCAGCCCCAGCAGAACTGGTTTCTTTTTCAGACCCTGCAGCCATGCCAGTCTTTCCTTGGAGCAGTAGTAGCCCAGCAGGAAGAACGGGAAGTAGGACAATGCACGTCCCAGTGACATGAAGTTGCCGAACTCTTCAACCTGCCCTGCAATGAGGCACAGGATAAAACTCAGCGGCAGCAGATACTGGAACTTGACCATATACTTCAGGAAGAATCTGTAGAAGAACAGTACGAACAGGAACCACAGCGCGAAAGGCGGAGTCAGCAGTTTGAGATTCGCACTTCCAAAGAAGAATATTCTGATAAAGTAATACAGCACCGTAAATACCAGGTACGGCCACATGAACGTGGAGAACGCCGTTTCCTGTGCTCTGTCCGGCTTCTTGGAAAAGTATCCTGACAGGAACATGAACGCCTGCATTACAAATACGTTAATTGTTATGTACACAAAGCCCAGCAGCGTCTCCTGCGGAAAACCCCCGCCCATATACAGGGAACCGTACAGGTTACCGCCCATCTTTGTGAAGTGAGACATCGGAATCGACAGAATCAGGAGTCCCCTGAAAGTGTCAAACATGTAGTCTCTCTGTTTGATTTCGCTCATTATTGATTTACTCTTTCTATTTTAATTGACGGTAAAACCGACCCTGTAATTTTAACATTTTAGACAGGCTTGGGCAATGCTTGTTTTAATATCGCTACATATAATACTTCTTGCAAAAAATTTTAGATAAGAGTACAA
>JAFYKS010000015.1 GCA_017537495.1 Bacillota bacterium
AGTTCTGTAAGCCCGAATGCCTTCTCCCATGTATTCAGTAAAACTGCACTCACAAACATATCGCTGTCCCCTCCTTACTTTTTTACATTCTACCACACTTTTCTCTGCTTTGCAGTAATAAAGTTTTCTGCATAAAAAGAGAGGCATCCGGATTTCTCCTTATGCCTCTGAAAATCTTTGCTTCGTTCTAACCGATTTCTTCGATATAGTGTACGCCTTCCACATTCATCACATCATCCATCAGCTGCGGATGATAATATTTGCGGATCAGGTCCAGTTCCACGCGAAGGGCAATATCTCCTTCCACCAGCACCGGTTCCTGCCGGCGTTCCATGGATTTAATCAGGTATCCATGCTCACGGATAAATTTCAGCAGGTCGTTCACTTTGCTCCTGTCGATTTCAATATACAGTTCAGCTGTACGGGTATGGCTTTCCACATATCTGGAAAATGAATGCATCAGCCAAGTGGTAAACAGGACCAGAATCACGCAGAGAACGGCTGCCCAGATAAACCCTGCACCAATGGCAAGCCCCATGGTGGAAGTTACCCAAAGTCCTGCAGCTGTAGTCAGACCGCGTATCTGCTTTCTGTCAGTTACAATAATTGTACCTGCGCCCAGGAAACCGATACCGGTCAGTACCTGCCCCGGAATTCTGCCTACATCGGCATCACCACCGCTCATTTCAGCCAGATAAAGGGCTGTAATCATGGCAAGTGCAGATCCCAGGCACACCAGTGCAAAAGTGCGTATCCCTGCCGCATAACGTTTCTGCGCACGTTCAATCCCAATCATGCCGCCCATAGCAGTTGCAAGAATCAGCCGCACCGCCACCGAAGCCGGTGTCAGTTCACTGAAAAATACTTTTAATATTCCTAAAACTTCTGAAAAGTCCAACTATTTCTTCCCCTTCCCCTTTTCTGCCGCAAGCAGTACCAGCAGCAGAAGAATTACTGTCACACACAGACACAGCACCAGAAATTCCGTAATGCTGAGCCCTTCCATAAAACGATTCAGACTTTCAGCTGCGGATTCTGCAAAGCTTCCGTCTTCAATACCTGCCTTCACCCAGACCCATAATCCCAGAAGGCCGCCTTCCGCTGAAGAAGTCTCTTCCTTTTCCGCTCCTTCTGAGTCCACCGATGAATCATCAATGCTTTCTGAATCATCTGCAGATTCCATAATTTCCTCTTCGCTGAGAACCTTTACCTTCGCAGAACGTGTTTCTGCAACCAGCTCCGCGCCATCCAGTGCATAAAGAGAAGAAGCCGTTACCGTGATGAAAGATTCTCCCTCAGAAACCGCATGGAAACGGATTTTGCAGGATAAATACTCCCGTCCGTCACCGCCGGTCAGGCTGATTTTGGCAAGACCCTCTTCAGCCTCAAATCCCTCGCCGCCGCTGCAGGAGCGGAATTCCAGAACCGCAGGGTCATAGGTTACTTCAACAGCCGCCGTGCCAAAAGTAGCACCGCCGTACTCCAGAGCAGCAGAAAAAGACTGCCCTGCACCGATTACTTCATCGCAGGAAAAAGCAACGGCAGCTTCTGCACCATATGCAGTTGTAGTCAGCATAGCCAGAAGCAGCATCAAAGCCGCCGCCATGCATAAAAACCGTTTCTTCATCGCAGTCTTTTCCTTATCCTTTATTTTATGGTTCTCCAGGATTTATTGGACCACTGGGTATATACTTTTTCTCCGTTGATCACACGTACACCGCGGACTTTGAAGTAATAAGTATTTCCAGATTCCAGTCCCTTCGTGTTAACGTAGTATGTCTTGCTTCCGCTGGATGTGGTGTAATAAGGCTTCGTACCATATCCACTGTTACGGGCCGTAGAACGCCATACTTCGTAATAATCCACCTTGTATCCAGGGGATTTGCCCCAATCCAGACGGATGGTACCCTTTTCTGTCAAAGAGGAATCCATATCCACAGTCGTCGCTTCCACACCGATACGTGTGCGGTCACTGTTGTCCGGAGAAGATACCTTGCCAATGGTCTGGAAGGATACATTAGACCAGCAGGTGTAATAGACCTGCCCATCGACTGTCCGTACGCCGCGTACCTTAT